>NZ_PCZD01000028.1:0-23935 GCF_002553975.1 Lactobacillus sp. UMNPBX6 | reverse complement strand
AATAACCGTCTCAGTATAACAGTAACTGGGACGGTTTTTAAGTACACTATTTTATATGACGCTTACGGTAAAACTAATGTAATTGATTTTTTACGTTTGTAAGTAAGAAGTAAAAAAAATGTAATCGCCTTTAACTTTTATGAAATATTTTAATGAAATAATGAAAATAGCAGTTATATAAGGGAAGGTGATAAACGTGAAAAATAAACTCATTATATTTATGACAACTGCGCTATTTATGTTAGCTATTATTGTAATGGGTCAAAATAGAGTGGATGCTGCATCCTGGGGAGCTAAGAACTTATTTACTACGCCAAAGAAAACTCGCGGAACATGGTACTATAAGCATGAAGGCGAAATCAAGAAGCTTAAAATCACAACGCATACATTTAATAAAATCAAATTGTATAAAATGTTGAGCAGTAATAAAGCAATTAAGTGGACTAAAAAATTAGCTAAGGCTGATAAGAAATCAGGATATAAATTAGCTCAAAAGGTTGGTACTTCTCAGTATGAAGCTACTGATTTCAAATTTCATAAAACACCAGGTTTTGCTGCTAATGGCTGGCTATCTAGCGATAGAGCAGATTCAGGACACACTTATGTTGCTATAAAGAAAAAAGATAAAAGTAATAATGATAAAGTAGATGCACTGAGAGTAGGAAATGGAGCAGATAATTCATTTTTATATTATTGCTATAAGAGCAAAAAATTAGTCAAATAGGTTATAATAATTTTATTGATTATTCAATCACATTTTTATATTTTGCACTGAAATCTTAATTCAGTGCTTTTTTCATGAGGATTAGACTAAATAAGATGATAATACGCCAGCGAAAAAATTATTTAACTTCTCAATTTTTATCTAAGATTAGTGCAGATGGAACTTTGAATATTGAAAGTTTGATTGTTCTGACTTGCGCAATTTTTATTGCAAGTGTTGGATTAAATGTTAATTCAACAGCTACTATTATTGGTGCAATGTTAATTTCACCTTTGATGGGACCGCTGCTAGCAATTGGCACAGGCCTTGCTTTATATGATGTTACTTTGCTGCGTAAAGGAACGATTTCATTATTAGCAGAAATTATTATTAGTTTAGCTGCATCTACAATTTATTTTCATTTTTCTCCTTTGACTTATGCTAGCCAAGAAATTATTGCACGAACTTCACCAACGATTTGGGATGTAATGATTGCGTTTTTTGGAGGAGTTGCTGGAATAATCGGTGCACGTAAAAAAGAAGCAAATAATATCGTACCTGGTGTAGCGATTGCAACAGCCTTAATGCCACCAGCTTGTACGATAGGGTATTCAATTGCAGCAGGCAATCTTAAATATTTTTTAGGATCAAGTTATTTGTTTTTGATTAATTGTGTTTTCATAATTTTGACTGCTTTTTTGGGTGTAAAAATTATGAAATGGCTAAGTTATTCTACTAAGCAATCTAAGTTGTTTTTCTTACGCAAGCCAACCTTTAAAGAGTTTGCGATAATTTTAGTAGTAATTATTTTAATTATTCCTAGTATCTTATCAGCTAATCAGATGGTGAATAAAACTCTAGTAGATCAAAATGTTCAAAATCTTGTTGTTAATGAGTTAGGCAATGTTAATCTAATTAAAGAAAATGTCGATACGCAAGGAAAAATAATTAATCTTACAGTTTCAGGTAATAAAATTAATGCTAAGAAAATTCAAGTGGCTAAAGCAAACTTAACAAAATATGACCTGAAAGGCTATTCACTGAATATTGTACAAGTAGCTCAGGTTAATCCCAATGCAGAAAATCAATTAGATCGACAAGTAAATAATATTATTAATCAGCGTCAGCATGAACAAGAACAAGCTGATGAAAAACGTCAACAAGAACAAGAAAAACGTAATCAAGAAATTCGTAAACTGTCCTCTGCAATATCTTCTGTTACTGCAGTTAGTGATAATAAAAATAAGCAAATTACTTTGATAGAGTTAAAAAAGCCGCTATCTAAGAAGAGAAAAAACGCCTTAGTAAGACAAATAAAAGATAAATATCCAAATATTAATTTAGTGGAATTTGTTCAAGAAAATATTAAAAATTAGAAAGCATATAGCATATTACTTTTATTGTGAAATATCTTGATACTAAAATAAATTTTGTAAAGTTTGTTTTATTATAAAAAGGAGAATTTCTGTGAAAAGTAATAAGGTTGTGCTTTTATTAGCATTAGGGACATTAATGTTAATTGAGCCTGCTATGATGCTATATGATAAGCAAGTTGAAACTGTAACAGCAGAGAAGAAAAATACTAATGCCCAAAAAACTAAATTAAGTGACAGCCAAATTATTAAAAATTTAGGTGTCAAAAAGGTAGCTAATTCAGATAACGATAAATTAACAGCTAAATATGCAAATATTGTAAAACAGCAGCATTATACCTGGGAAAATCCTTATATTAAAGTGAATCCGTATGAAAATTCACCGCTAACGGCATTAATGGTCTTTCATACTGATAAGCCAGCTAAAATTAGTTATCGAGTAATAGGAAAAACTGAAAATACGACAATTGAAAATAAAGTAAAGGGCTATCAAGCTGATCATCAAGTGCCAATAGTTGGTCTTTATGCTGGTTATGATAATTCGGTTGAAGTTACTATGACTGATCAAGCAGGTAAAAAACAAGTAAAGGTAGTCAAGATAAAAACAAGTAAATTACCTAGTTGGATTAGTAAATTTCCAATTAAAGTTACTGTCAATGATAAAAGTAAGATGAATTTGGGTTCAAATGAGTTAACTGTTTTAAATAGAAGTACTAAACAAACTTTTGCGGTTGATGGTGATGGGGAAGTACGTTGGTATTATTTACGTTGGAATCAACATATTTTTGAGCAGTTAGATAATGGACATATTTTATTGTTCAATAAAATCAAATCTGGGGATGAACAATACAATATGTTAGTCGAAACTGACTATTTAGGGCGAGTATATCGTCAATTTAGTTTCGATAAAACATTAGGTAAAAGTTATTCTGGAGAAGGAGTATCACTAGTACATCATGATGTAGTAGAAATGTCTAACGGAAATTGGTTATTAACAGTTCATGATGGTAGTAAATATGTAGAAGATACAATTGCTGAACTTGACCCTAATACTGGAAAAATTGTAAAGGTAATCGACTTTAAGAAGATTTTTCCTGAGTCAATGTATAAAAATAGCAAGATCAAAGCAAATGATAATACTAGCAGTGGTTTAGGACTAATGGATTGGCTGCATATTAACACCATTGATTATGATGCCAAAACTGGCAATATTTTATTGTCTGCCCGCAATCAAGATATGATCTGGTCAATGAATTATCAAACAAATAAAATTAATTGGATTTTTTCAAGTAAACCTGAAAGTCAATGGCCTAGTTCATTTCGTAAGTATTTGTTAAAGCCAAGTTCGGGTACTAAATATCCTGGTGGACAACATGGTGTATATATTCTTAATGAAGAAAATAATAAACTAAATGTTCTGCTTTACGATAACAATATTGCTGTTACTAACGGTGATAAGACGCAAAGTAGCAAGTTTTCTGCTGCTACGGAATATCAAATTGATACTAAGAAAAAGACCATTAAACAAGTCTGGAGTTATGGCAAGAATTTAGGTAAACAAAACTTTACCGAAGTTATTGGTTATGCACAACGCTTGAATAATGGTAATACTTTGATTAATTTTGGTTTTAAAAATAAGGGTAAAGAAAGCAATATAATTGAAGTTGATGCCTATGGAAATCAAGTCTTTAATTTGACTATTACTAATAGTGCTAAAGATATGACATATGTATATCGTGCATATCGGATGCAATTTTATCCTGATAATTATGTTTTTGATGCAACTAAATAATTACACATCATGTATTGACGCAGCTGGTTTAAACGCGTATAATACACCTAGTTGAGAACAAGAAGAAGCTCCCGCTTCTCGCCTAAGTTAAGTTAACCTCTGGGCTGATCGATAATTTCTGTTGATTAAAGGCGGGTGATTCTTATCCCGCCTTTTTCTTGTCCTCAAATTAACACGGAGGTGAATAATCATACCAAAAAGTTTAATCTTAAACGAAAGAATTCGTGCACGCGAAGTTCGTTTAATTGATGAAGATGGTCAGCAAGTTGGTGTTGTATCTAAGAATGAAGCTTTGCATAAAGCAAGTGATGCTGGCTTAGATTTAGTTCTTATTTCACCTAATGCTAAACCACCTGTAGCACGTATCATGGACTACGGTAAATATCGTTTCGAACAACAGAAGAAACTTAAAGAATCCCGTAAAAAGTCCAAGACAGTTAGTGTCAAAGAAATTCGTTTGAGTCCAACTATTGAAGGCAACGACTTCGAAACTAAATTGAAGCATGTTCGTAAGTTCGTTTCTAAAGAAGGAGCTAAAGTTCGTGTATCAATTCGTTTTAGAGGTCGTGCCATCACTCACAAGGAATTAGGTCAACAAGTTCTTGAAAAGATGGCTGAAGCAACTTCAGATATTGCTAATGTTATCAGTAAGCCTAAGATGGAAGGCCGTTCAATGTTCTTGATGTTAGCACCTAAGAGTGATAAGGACAAAAAGAAAAAGTAGTTAATTGGAGGAAATAGAAATATGCCAAAGATGAAAACACACCGCGCTTCTGCTAAGCGTTTTAAGAGAACTGCAAATGGTGGCTTGAAGCGTCACCACGCATTTACTGGTCACCGTTTCCACGGTAAGACTAAGAAGCAACGTCGTCACTTGAGAAAGGCTGCTATGGTTTCACGTAGCGACATGAAGCGTATTAAGCAAATGCTTGCTCAAATGCACTAATTATTAGTTCTTTAATAACTGACTATAGTAGGAGGAATTTTAAATGCCAAGAGTTAAAGGTGGAACTGTAACACGTCAACGTCGTAAGAAGATCATGAAGCTTGCCAAGGGTTACCGTGGCGCAAAGCACATGCAATTTAAGGCCGCAAGTACTCAATTATTTGTTTCATACAAGTACGCATTCCGCGACCGTAGAAGACGTAAGAGCGAATTCAGAAAGTTATGGATTGCTCGTATTAACGCAGCTGCAAGACAAAATGATATTTCATATTCTAAGTTAATGCACGGCTTGAAGTTAGCCGGTGTTGACATGAACCGTAAGATGTTAGCTGATATTGCTTACAACGATTCAAAGACTTTTGCACAATTAGCAGAAACTGCTAAGAAGGCATTGAACTAATATGACTATGAATAAGGATCAGGAGATATTCCTGGTCCTTATTTTTTATGATTTTGCAAATATTCTAAGACAAAAATTTCTAATGCAACTCCATTTTTGATATTATAGAGAATGAGAAAAAATGGAGAGTTTTTATGTTATTTAGACCAAAATATACAATAAATACAATTTATAATTTGGACCCCGTCAAGTTGAATGAAATGGGAATAAAAGCAGTTTTTTCAGATTTAGATAATACATTGCTTGCATGGAATAAGTTTGAAACTGCTAAAGAGATGGATAATTTTAATAAAAAACTTGCTAAAGCTAATATTAAATTGATAGTTATTTCCAATAATAATGCTGAAAGAGTTGGTAAGGTATTGAATCCATATCATATTGATTTTGTTTCTGAATCTCGCAAACCGTTACCTTTTGCGATCACGCGTAAACGCGAAGAGATGAAATTAGCTAAAGATCAAGTAATGATGGTTGGTGACCAGCTGATTACTGATATGCAAGCCGGGAATTTAGCAGGAGTAGAAACTGTTTTAGTAAAACCATTGGTTGAAACTGATAAATGGAATACGCGAATTAATCGCTTTTTTGAAAAGATTATCTTTTTCTTTCTTGGTTTATCACATCGAGTAACCTTTAAGGAGAATTTGCAAAATGGATGAGGATATTATTTGTATTGGCTGTGGGGCAGTTCTTCAGTCTGATGATCCACAAAAGGCGGGTTATTTGCCAAAGAGCGCTCTTGAAAAAGCAAAAAATGAAGAAAATACAGATGTTTATTGTCAACGTTGTTTTAAATTACGTCACTATAATGAAATTATGCCAGTAGATTTAAACAATGATGACTTTTTGGCTTTGCTCAATTCTTTAGCTGAGAAAAAAGCTTTGATTGTCAATGTGGTTGATCTATTCGACTTTTCTAATTCTTTGTTATCATCTTTAAAGCGTTTTGTAGGGAATAATGATTTTATTCTTGTTGGAAATAAATTTGATCTTTTTCCTAAGAATTCTAAGCAAAGCAAAATTAAAGATTGGATGAGACAAGAAGCTAATCGCATGGGGCTTTATCCTAAAGATATTTTCTTAGTTTCTGCTAAAAAGAAATTAAATTTAGAAAGTTTGATTTCATATATTAATGACCAATCTCAAGATAAAGATGTCTACTTTGTAGGGACAACTAATGTCGGTAAGTCAACTTTAATCAATGCAATCATTGACATGATGGGTGATATTCAAAATCTGATCACAACGTCACGTTTTCCAGGTACTACTTTAGATCAAATTGAAATTCCGCTTGAAAATGGACACTTTTTGATTGATACGCCAGGAATTATGACAGACAATCAACTAGCCACTCATCTAGATGCTAAGGATTTGGAATTGATCTCACCTAAGAAACCGTTAAAGCCAGCTACTTACCAACTTTTGCCAGGGAATACTCTGTTTTTGGCTGGATTAGGTAGAATTGATTACCTTAAAGGTGAATCAACTAGTTTTACAGTTTATGTAGCACGTAACATGTATGTTCATCGAACAAAAACTGCCAATGCAGATGCGTTTTATGAAAAACATAAGGGCGAATTATTAGCACCTCCATCTCCAGATGATAAAATGGCACCACTTAAGGGAAAAGAATTTAAAACGGAATTTAAGAGTGACCTATTATTTGGAGGCATTGGTTTTGTAACTGTGCCAAAGGGCTGTTTGGTTAAGACATATACGCCAGATGGTATTGGCTTGGGTATTCGTCGTGCATTAATTTAGAGGTTTGCGTATGGTTAATCCAAAATGTATTGAAAAAGAAGCACCAACTGTTGAAGAAAAAGCTGAATTAGAACAGGAAAAGGGCAGAGGCCGGCAAATTGGAATTATGGGTGGTACTTTTAATCCAGTCCATATTGCCCATTTGGTAGCTGCAGAACAAGCAATGACTAAATTGCGTTTAGATGAAGTTTGGTTTATTCCAGATAATATTCCGCCACATAAAAATGCACCGCTAACTTCAGCCAAAGATCGAGCAACTATGCTTGATTTAGCAACCAAAGATAATCCTAAATTTAGAGTAAAGCTGTTGGAGTTATTCCGCGGAGGTGTTTCATATACTGTAGATACAATGCGTTATCTAAAAGAAAAAGCACCTCAAAATAATTATTATTTAATCATGGGTAGCGATCAGGTAAACAGTTTCCATACTTGGAAAGAAGCATCTACTTTAGCTAAGTTAGTTACCTTGGTTGGTATTCGTCGCCCAGGTTATCCGCAAGATCCGCAGTATCCAATGATCTGGGTAGATGCACCCGATATTCAATTAAGCTCGACTGCTATTCGTCGTTCTGTAGCTACTGGAACTTCAATTAGATATTTAGTGCCTGAAGCAGTTAGAAAGTATATTGTGGAAAAGGGGCTTTATCTTGACGAAACTAATTTTTAAAAAGACATATTCACCATTAACAAGCGCTGAAATTATTACTAAGGAAAAGGCAAATATGGATGATAAAAGATTTCAGCATTGCGTTCGAGTTAGTGAGACTTCACGTAAATTAGCCAAATTGAATGGTTATGATGAAGATAAAGCAGCACTTGCAGGTTTTGTTCATGATTATGCAAAGCAAGTGCCTGTAGAAGAATATGTTAAAGTAATTAAAGAGCAAGATTTTGATCCAGATTTACTTAATTGGAATCGCGCTATTTGGCACGGAATCGTTGGAACATATTTTGTAGAACGTGATTTGAAAATTCGAGATCCTGAGATTTTGACTGCTATTCGCCGTCATACTACTGGGGATGTAGAAATGACCACCTTAGACAAAATTGTGTTTATGGCGGATTTTATCGAGCCTGGTCGTGATTTCCCAGGTGTTGACGAAGCTAGAAAAATAACCTATGCCAATTTAGATAAGGGAGTAGGTTACCAACTGGCTCATACTTTAAGTTTTTTAATTGAACAAAGAAATAAAGTTTATCCACGTACTTTAAAAGCTTATAACGTTTGGAGTACAAAATAGTTTTATAAAGGAGAAAAAATTTGACTAGTCAAGAAATTTTAGATTTTACAACTAAAGCAATTAGTGATCGTCATGGTGAAGATACCGAGGCTTATGATATGCGCGGTATTAGTATTTTAGCTGATTATTATGTAATTACCAGTGCTGGTTCTAATCGTCAACTTCATGCTATTGTTAACTCAATTGTAGAAGCAGCACATGAAAATGAATATAGTGACTACCGTATTGAAGGTACTAGAGATTCAAATTGGCTTTTGCTTGATTTAGGCGATGTAGTAGTTAATGTCTTTACCAAAGAAGCTCGTGAATTTTATAATCTTGAAAAATTATGGGCTAATGGTAAGCAAGTTGAATTAAAGGAAGATTAATAAAAATGAGCGTTGTCGGGATTATTGCAGAATTTAATCCTTTTCATAGTGGTCATGAATTCTTGCTAAATCAAGCACGGTTAATTGCTGGGAATGATCCAATTTTAGTTTTGATGTCTGGTAATTATGTGCAGCGTGGAGAAATGGCGATTATGAGTAAGTGGCAACGGGCTAAAGCGGCACTTCAATCAGGTGCAGATTTAGTCTTTGAGACGCCTTTTTCAACCGCTGTTGAACCAGCAGACTTATTTTCATTAGGCAATATTGAACAATTAGCTAAATTAGGCGTGACTGATCTTGTTTTCGGCGTTGAAGATGCTAACCTTAATTTTGCATATTTGGGCAGTAGAATTGCTGAAATCCCCCAGAATCATATGGATTTTAAGGATTACAGCCAGACTTATTCAACCCAGTATAATCAGATGGTAGCTCGTGAGGTAGGACATGAGGTTAATCAGCCTAATGCAATTTTGGGTTTGGCCTATGCAGTTGCAAATCATAATTTAGGTTCACCACTGAAGTTACATCCTGTTAACCGAATTGGAGCGGGACATGATGATCTTCTGCAAAGAAATGGCGTAGTCCAAAGCGCAAGTGCTATTAGAAATTTACTGCTCCATGGTGAGGATACGAGTAATTTAAAATACTGGATGCCTAAAGCCGAAGCAATTGAACTGAGCAAGCAACAAGTTTATCCTAATTGGAATTTATTGTATCCGTTTTTAAAATATCGGATCGAATCTTCTTCAATTGAGGATTTAAGACAAATTTATCAAATGAGTGAAGGCTTAGAGTATAAAATAAAACAAGAAATTCATTTATCTCGTGATTTCACAGAATTTTTACGTAGGATCAAGTCTAAACGATACACTTATTCTCGTTTGCGTAGATTAAGCCTTTATACGCTTTTAAATGTTACTCAAGATGATATGATTGCTAGTTTCAATCAAGAATCCTTAATGTTATTAGGATTTAGTAAAATTGGACGTCAATATTTGAAGAAGAATCGAAAAGATTTTCAAACTGAAATTATTTCTAAAGTAGATAAGCGAAGTGCTAAAAGCGGTTCACTTGCATTGCAAGTTAGAACAGATCGTTTATTTGAACAAATAATGGGTGTTGATCAAAACTTTGGTCAACGACCAATTGAGGTGTAATATGTTAGAACTTAGTTTTTCTAGAATAAGAAATAGTTCTGAGCCGTTAACACATATTGAACGTGATGTAGAAATGCGACCAGAATTTTTCAAAAGAAGCAAGGATCTTTTAATTGATGCCAAAAACGTATATGTTTCTGGAGATTTGTTTTATCAAGAGCCTTTTGTAACTGGAAATTTTCATGTTACTGCTGATTTAGTGGTTCCATCAAGTCGAAGCTTGCAGCCTGTTAAATACCATGAAGATTTTACTTTTACAGAAAATTATCTTGATCGAAAACCAACTAAAGAAGAACTTGAAGATAATGATACAATTGTTAAAATTGAAAATGATGTAATTGATTTACAGACAGCAATTGAAGATAATATGTTACTTAATATTCCGACCACAATTTTAACTCCTGAAGAAAAGGAAAAGGATATCTATCCTGAAGGTAAAGGCTGGGGAGTAGTTTCTGAATCAGCATTTGAAGAAGGAAAGAAAAATCAAGTAAATCCTGCATTTGCCAAATTAAAGGTTTTATTTGATAATAATGAGAATAATAAGAAAAAGTAAGATTATCTAATTGACTAAGAACGATCAAAGAATTTTGGCTTTGATTGTTTTTTTATCTTGTTTTGAGGGCACTTTTAAAGTATCCTTTAATTATAAAGACATTTTTTAATATATTTGTTAGTATTTAGAGAACTAAATTGATCGATGAGGAATTGAATTAACATGGCAAAAATTCTAATTATTGAAGATGAAAAAAATTTAGCTCGTTTTGTGGAGTTGGAATTACAACACGAGAATTATGAAACTGTAGTAGAAAACAATGGTCGTAAGGGACTAGAAGATGCCCTTAATCAAGATTTTGATGCAATCCTGCTTGACTTAATGTTGCCGGACCTGAATGGATTAGAAATTGCTCGTCGTGTTCGTCAGGTGAAGACTACGCCTATTATTATGATGACCGCACGTGATTCTGTTATTGATCGCGTTTCAGGTTTGGATCATGGTGCAGATGATTATATTGTTAAGCCATTTGCAATTGAAGAACTTCTTGCTCGTTTACGTGCTGTTTTGCGCCGAGTAAAGATTGAAAAAGATGCTTCTAAGGTTACTGTAGCTAAGCAAAAGACTGTGAAATTTAAGAATTTAACAATTGAAACTGCTAATCGTATTGTTCACCGCGGAGATGGCAAGGCAATCGATTTAACTAAGCGCGAATACAACTTATTAATGACTTTAATTGAGAATAAGAATAACGTTGTTAGTCGTGATCAATTGCTAAATAAGATTTGGGGTCCAGAATCTAATATTGAAACTAACGTTGTAGAAGTTTATGTTCGTTACTTGCGTAATAAGATCGATGTTCCAGGACAACCATCTTACATTAAGACGGTTCGTGGTACCGGTTATATGGTAAGAGATGAAGATGATGACCAAGAATAAAAATGAAGAGACCAAGCATTCATCGTTAATTGTGCGATGGGTAAGTATCGTTGCTTTAACGATTACGGTCTCTTTTGTCATATTTTCAGTCGTTGTTTATCAAATTGTTAGTCAGCAATCATTAGATCAGCAGCAAGAGACATCGCGCAATGTAGTGACTACGCTAGATAGGACGTTAAGTTCAATTCCAGATGAATTGCAGATATCTAACGTAATACCATCTCTTTCTCCGGCTACTAGACGAATTCTAAAGGGTGGGCCAGCCATTAGCGATAAAAACACCACTAATAATGCGTTTAGCGATAATTTGATTGCTTCTATTTCTAATCCTGATATTAATGCGGCTGTTTATAATAAACATGGTGAAATTGTTTTTACTAATGGAAACGTGACACCAAAATTCAAACCGTTTAAAGAAGTAGAGAAAAATGAAATAATTAAACGCAATGGTCATCAAATTTTATTGACTTATCAAAAAGTTTATTCATCCGTAAACAATAAGTTGACAGGATATATTGTAGTTTCTAACAATATGACATATTACAATAGTTTGATGAAGAACTTATTGCGTTCAATGGTTGCAATATCAATAATTGCGATTGTTGTGTTTGTAATGACTTCATATATTTTGGTATTCAATGTTGTTAAGCCGATTAAACGGATGTCTAAAGTTGCCCAGGAAGTTAACGCGGATCCTAATAGTGGAGCACGAATTAAAGAATTAAATCGTGATGATGAATTAGAAGATTTGGCCACTTCGATTAATCAAATGTTGGATAGAATGCAGAGCTACATTGAACAGCAGAAGCAGTTTGTAGGGGATGTTTCGCATGAATTGCGCACACCTGTGGCTGTAATCGAAGGGCATTTGAATATGCTTGAACGTTGGGGTAAAGATGATCCACAGATTTTAGATGAATCAATTAAGGCCTCCTTGCAAGAAGCTGACCGGATGAAACATCTGATTCAAGAAATGCTTGATTTAACTAGGGCTGAACAAATTGATGTACAATATCCACATGAAGTAACAAATGTTTATGATACAGTTAAGCGAGTAGTCGCAGATCTAGCCATGGTTCATCCTGATTTTGAAATTAGACTTGACGAGGATGATTTACCTCAAGGTACCGAAATTCAAATATATCACGGTCATTTAGAACAATTACTAGTGATTTTAATTGATAATGCGATTAAATATTCCACCGATCTTAAGCAAATTAATGTTTCTGCTGGGTTAACCAAAAAAGAAGTTAACATTATTGTTCAAGATTTTGGTGAAGGTATTTCTAAGGAAGATCAAAAGAAAATCTTTAATCGTTTTTACCGAGTGGATAAGGCAAGAACTCGTGAAAAGGGCGGCAATGGCTTAGGCTTGTCTATTGCCCATAAACTTGTAGACAGCTATCATGGTGAAATTAGTGTAGAGTCTGTTGAAGGACAAGGAAGTCAATTTAAGTTAACTTTCCCACTTCTTTCTAAAAAGAAGGCTGCTAAATTGAAGAAATTAAATGAAAATTCTGAATTGCCAAAGAGTAATTTGGAATAATGAAAAAATAGTAATTTAATTTTAAATAGTTAAAAGCATCAAGTTGATTTGAAAAACTTGATGCTTTTTGTATGCAAAAATATATTATTTGATTATTAAATAACAAAAATATTATTGAATAATAGAAATGATTAAAGGGATTGCTAAGATAGCGTACTCGCTAGTTTTAATGATATTGAATAAAACACTGGAATTATGGTGTTCTTAGCATAAACAGAATTAAGCAGAAATAACAAAACAATATTATATAATACGCGTACACAAAAGTCACAAGACAAGGCTAAGTTTTAAATTATATGTAAAAAGAGTAATCGATGTGCGTTAAAAAAAAGCGCTAAAATGAATTTTGTAAAGATAAACGTTGTTATTGATTCAAAACTTGAGTATTGGGAGGTTAAATTATGTTGTCAAAAAATAATTTTGATGAAAAACTTAAGCAAATGAATAAAAAAAGTGATAAGTTTTCGATTAGAAAGCTTACAATCGGTGCAGCTTCCGTTTTGATTGGAACAGTATTTTATTTAAATAATGGTGGTAATGTAGTGCAAGCTGCGGATGACGTTCCCAACCAACCCGCTACTCAAGTTGAAAAAATATAAACCAAAAAACAGTAGGTAAGGTCTCAACAGATACTGCTACTTCAACTTTAAAGGCAGATAATACATAGCAAGATAATGTTGTTAAAGTTAATACTTCTGTTTCACCAGAAAGTGAAATAAATTCAAGCAAGATAGTTGTTAATAAAGATGCAAGAGAGAAAACTGCTAACTTGAATGAAGTTGGGCTTCAGGGGATAAAGGATAAAAGCAAAGAATCATTGCCTGCATCTGCATTGAGAACAATTAAAGTTGAAAAGACTGATTCAAAACAGGTTAATGGTCAAGATGTATCTAATAAATTGGAAGATGTAAAGACAAATATCACTGATTCAAAAGGAAAAGCACTTGAAGATAATCAAAATGTTGAACCAGAAAATGGAGATATACTCAGAGCTAATTATTCTTTCAAACTTCCTAATGATTCTGTAAAAAGTGGTGACGGTTTTAAGATTCATTTTAGTGACAATCTGAATTTATATGGTACGACTGATCCTAATTTTATGAATAATCATGCTCATGAAGAAGGACGTAGTATACCAGATTTAATGGATCAAGATGGTGATATAATTGCTACTACTTCAAATATTGATGGTAAGGAAGATATATCTGCTTCGCTTTCTATTCCTGTATTTATCGATCCTAAAAATGTCCCTAATGATTCACAACAAGAGCTTGAGACAAACATTGGATCGAAAACTTATAGTAAAGATGTAAATGTAAAGTATCGTACATTTAATAATGATATTCAATCTGAAAATTCAAATCTAAATGGTGAAGCCTTTATAGATAAAGTTAATCTAGATAATAATACTTTTAGACATACTATTTATATTAATCCTCTAGGCAAAAATATTGGTGATGAAACGGTTACTATATCAAATTGCCCCAAGACAGATTCAGAAGTAAATTATAATAATCATGACACAAAGATTAAAATATATGAATTAAATAATCAGAATTCATTTCCAACTCAAAGTATGTATTTTGATCCGGACACTGCAAAGGATGTCACAGATGCCTTAGCAGGAAACATGCATTTTTATGGCAATAAACTATATTTAGAGTTACCCGGAAATGATCCATATGATAGTGGTAAATATAATGATAAAAAGCATGTTGTTCACAAGAAACATCAATCATGGAATAAGAATAGTGGGATACATGCTGAAAAGCAATGGAATGTAAATAAAGGGCCACATGCTGAAAATAATCGCTGGACTAATAACTACGTACCACAAGGGGAAAGCTGGTCTAATGATTATAAACCATATGGTGAGAACAGCATACAAAGCAAAGTGGTTAATGAATCAAGTCATAAAACATTACCTCAAACAGGAGAAAGACATAGTATTATGACTATTATGTTAGGTTCTTTACTTGCTGCAACTGGATTAATGGCTTTGTTCATAGATGATAAACGTAAGAAAAATTAAAGAATAAATCCTTAATAATGTAAAAGAGATTGAATATCTGCGTTATAAAAAAGTTAGATATATCAATCTCTTTTTAGTTTATAATCGTAATTTTTTTCTATCTAAAACGCTCTTTCTTCAACCAAATGCCCATAGCTACTCAAAATACGTGCTAAATCGATCCATTGCAGACTAATCGTTTTAGTATTGTCATTAGAGTGCACACCCACAAAATTATTTTCTTCCATCGCTTCTTGATCAATGACTAATGGAATTGTATTAGTCTGATCGTTTAAAAGGCTGAACGGAGATACTAAACCTCTTTTTACCTTTAATTTGTTCATTAATTCATCTTCATTAGCCATAGTTAAACTAGAAGTAAATAATTCTTTTTCTGCTTTCTTCCAATCTATTTTTTTATTTTCAGGAAGCATTATTAAAAAATATGATTTTTTATCTCGCGTTTTAATAAAAAGATTTTTACATTTAGCGAAAGTTCTATCTTTTAAATATTGGTCTGCTTCTTCACAGGTTGAGACCGCAGGATGAGTAAATGTCTGATAAGTAACATCATGCTTGTCTAATAAACTAAGTAATTCTTTGCTGTTCATAAAGTTTTTCCTTATTAAAAAAGCCAGGAAAAATCCTGACTCCATTTTATTATTTACGTTTTTGCTTACCCTTATTGCGGTTACGTAAGTCTTGGTGCAATTCCTTCTTTGCTTGACTAGTAGTGCTATTACCAGAATTAGTATCAAACAAATCGGCAACTTTTTCTTTAGTAACTACAATTTCAACCGGCTTATCTTTTAATTCATCAGCCACATGTTTCTTAACGCTAGGTGTAAGAATGAAGGTAACAATGATTTGTTGAATAATCATTACTAAGTTACCGGCTGCCCAGTATAATGCTAAAGCGCCTGAGAAGGATAAACTGAAGAATAAAGTCATAATTGGGTTGAAGATCATCATTGATTGCATGGTCTTCTTTTGTTCTTCAGGAATACCGATTAATGAAATGTATCCTTGAATTACCGTAAAGATAGTCGCAACAATCGCTAACACAACTGACTTTTGACTAAGTGAAATGCCAAAGAAAGTTGAGTGAGCCAATTGTGGTGAGTAGAATACCGCTTGATAAATTCCCCACATAATTGGCAACTGAATGATCAATGGCAAACAACCAATCCCGCCAGTTAATGACATTTCATTCTTAGAATAAAGTTCTCTTTGCCAACCTGACAAGGTCATTTGTTGTTGAGGAGTAATTCCTTTATGCTTCATTGCAGTTTGGATTAACTTCATTTGTGGTTGCAAACGAGCCATCTTTTCTTGTTGACGCACACTCTTGTTTTGTTGAACAAGCATTAAAGGCATTAAGATTAAACGAACAACGACGGTAATAATCACAATACCCCAACCTGCGCCGTTGTCACCACCGACCATATGAGCCGTGTGAATCATGATATTTTGTAATGGTCGGCCTAGCCATTGGTAAACCCAACCATAAATGCCACTATGAGGTGCAACATTAGGATTATTTGTAGCACCACAAGCACTTAATACAAGAGCAGTAACTACTAAAAGTGCTAAGACTCCCGTATATTTTTTGATTTTCTTCATTAAATAAATCACCACTTAGTTTCTATAGTAAATAAAATATGCATCTCTAATATAATACATGAAAATCATGCATTTGTTCCACATTTGGGATAGATTCTTGTGCAATATTTTCAATATGAGCGAATCCTGATGCAGATGGTAGTTTTTCAATAAAATAATCAATTTTATCGGGAGTACTTTGTAAGTAAATAGTAACAGTGCCATCCGAATTATTTTTAACAGTACCAGGGATGTTCATTTTATTTGCTAGTGCCATAGTGCTCCAGCGAAAGCCAACGCCTTGTACTAAACCAGAGACAGTTAATTTTCTTGTTTCCATAGTATTTTCCTTCTTAAAAATCAATTTCATTTTTAATTTTAACATGTTCCATGCTCATTATACTTTATAATAGAAAAGGATTAAAAAAGGAGAAACATATGCAACAAATTAGTTCAGTTAATAATGCAACGGTTAAAAAGTTAGCTAAGTTAAAGCAGAAGAAGTATCGAGATGAAGAGGGCAGTTACTTAATTGAAGGTTTTCATTTGTTTGATGAAGCCATTAAATCTGGTAAAAAGTATCAATATCTCTTGGGTACTGAAGAAGCTCTCGATAAGGCAGAGGAAGACTATGATGTCGATCTAAGTGGTAAGAATGTAATTTTGATCAATAAAGCGATTGCGCGTCATTTAAGCAGTACCAAGAATTCACAAGAAATTTTTATGGTACTAAAAATTGATCAACCTCGTGAATTTCCATTTAATTATGGTAAGTGGGTTTTACTTGATAATTTAGCAGACCCAGGTAATGTTGGAACAATCATTAGAACAGCTGATGCAGCTGGCTTTGATGGGGTGGTACTTTCTCCAGAAAGTGCAGATTTGTATAACCCTAAGACCCAGCGAGCAATGCAAGGCAGCCAATTCCACATTGATTTGATTAAGCGTGATTTGGCTGATGTCATCACTGATTTTCAAGATGCGGCAATTCCCGTTTATGCAAGTATGTTAGATAAGACTGCTAAGCAATTGCCTGATTTTGATAAAGTACCACAACTTGCTTTAATTATTGGTAATGAAGCTCATGGTGTTAGCTCTACGATTGCCAGCTTAAGTGATGAAAAACTGTATATTCCAATTAAAGGTAAGGCGGAATCCTTGAATGCGGCCGTAGCAGCAGGAATTATGATTTATTACTTTGCATAGTACTTGTATTTAGTAAGTGAATTTCATATAATAACTTATGGTCAGAGTAAAACAAAAATATAATATATGGTTATGGAGGAATTTACTTATGCAAGAAGTCAAAGAAAAAAAGGAGAGCGCTCCCTGTAAACCCGAAGACTACGAATTATGTGGTCATTTTATCAATGCTTTTCAAATAATTGGCAAAAAATGGAACGGCTTAATTATTAGTTCATTATGTGATACAGAAGATATGCGTTTTAAAGACTTGGCTCGCTGCATTGAGGCATGTTCAGATCGAGTTTTAGTAGAACGACTTAAAGAACTCGAAAAAGATGATATTGTTAAAAGAAGTGTTGATAAGGAGACAGGGATTATTTCCTATGGTTTAACTGAAAAAGGGGTAGAACTTAAACCAGTCTTTGATCAAGTACATAATTGGGCCGATAAATGGGCTTAAAGACTTGCAAGAACAAGCAAAAAGAAATATCATAATAGTTAATTACTGAGATCAAGACTAGTAACAGTTAATTATCTGAACAGAGAATCTTCTTTAATAAGCTGAAAGAGAAGATAGAATAGTTAATTGTGAATTTCATCTTGGGAGTAGAATCTAATCAATTCCGGTATTTCACCGTTAACGAAAACTTGAGTGTGGGCAGATAATGTCCAAACTAGGGTGGTACCGCGACGCTTCGTCCCTATTGAGGGACGGAGCTTTTTTGTTTTGAAAGGAAAGAATTAATGGACTTATTTGATAAGTTAAAAGAGCTTCATAAGCAAGGTCTTGAAGAAATCAAAAAGGCTACTGATGAACAGACTTTGAATAAAGTCAGAGTTGAATTAGTTGGACGTAAGGGTGAATTAACTAAGATTTTGCACTCTATGCGTGATGTTGCACCAGAAAACAGACGCGAAGTCGGACAAAAGGTTAATGAACTACGCGATTTATTTAACAAGCAATTAGATGCTACTAAGGCTGAAATCGTTAAAGCAGTTTTAGTAAAAAAGCTTGAAGATGAAAAAATTGATGTTACTTTGCCAGGTCGTGAAGGACATTTAGGTTCAAAGCACCCAATTAATGTTATTTTGGATGATTTGGAAAGTTACTTTATCGGTATGGGTTACAAGGTAGTACAAGGTCCTGAAATTGAAACTGATCACTACTGTTTTGAAATGATGAATTTGCCAAAGGATCACCCAGCACGTGATATGCAAGCTACTTTCTACATTGATAGTGAAGACTTGCTTAGAACCCAAACTTCAGGTGACCAAGCAAGAGTGTTAGAAAAGCATGATTTTTCTAAGAGTCCGCTTAAGATGGTTGGTCCTGGTAAGGTATACCGTCGTGATGATGATGATGCCACTCACTCACACCAATTCATGCAAATGGAAGGTTTAGTAGTAGATAAGAACGTTACAATGAGTGATTTAAAGGGTACTCTTGAAATGATTGCTAAGCATGTCTTCGGTCAAGATAGAGCTACTCGTCTTCGCCCAAGTTACTTCCCATTCACTGAACCATCAGTTGAAATGGACGTATCTTGCTTTAACTGTGATGGTAAGGGCTGTCCAATTTGTAAATACACTGGTTGGATCGAAGTATTAGGTGCTGGTATGGTTCACCCTAACGTATTAGAAAATGCTGGTATTGATTCAACTGTTTATGGTGGTTTTGCCTTTGGTTTAGGATTAGACCGTTTTGCAATTTTGAAGTACGGTATTGACGATATTCGTGATTTCTACACTAACGATGTTCGTTTCTTGAAGCAATTCCGCAAGGAGGAAAATTAATTTATGTTAGTTTCATACAATTGGTTACAAGATTTTCTTAATTTAGATCAAGATCCTCACGACTTAGCTGAAAAGATTACCCGTACTGGTGTTGAAATTGCTGACGTTAAGCATCCAGAAGAAGGACTTAAGAAGTTAGTTGTCGGTAAGGTCCTTGACTGTAAGGGTGTTGAGGGTACACACCTTCATTTAACACATGTTGACGTTGGCGAAGATGAACCACTTCAAATTGTTTGTGGTGCTCCTAATGTTGCTGCAGGTGAATTAGTAATTGTTGCTCTTCACGGTGCCCGTATTGCTGGCAATGAAAAGATCAAGAAGGGCAAGATTCGCGGCATGGAAAGTTACGGAATGATCTGTGGCTTGCAAGAAATTGGCTTCAGTGACAGCGTAGTACCAGAAGAATTTGTTGATGGAATCTATGTCTTCCCAGAAGATGCAGACGTTAAGCCAGGTCAAGATGTTTATGAAGCACTTGGAATGGATGACTACATTTTAGACTTCGATATTACGCCTAACCGTGCTGATACCTTAAGTATGGAAGGCTCAGCTTACGAAGTTGGTGCAATTGTTGATCAAAAGCCTAAGGTAGAAGATGTTTTCTTAAAAGAAGATGGTCCTGACTGGACAGATTCTCTTGATGTTAAGGTTGATGAAAAGTTAGCACCTAAGTTTTACTTACGTAAATTAACTGGCGTTAAGATTCAACCATCACCACTTTGGATGCAAAGACGTCTTTGGAATGCAGGAATTCGCCCAATTAACAATGTAGTTGATGTAACTAATTACATTATGCTTTTAACTGGTCAACCAATGCACGCCTATGATGCTAAGACTTTCTCAAATGGAAAATTAGAAGTTAGATTAGCTAACAAGGGTGAAAAGCTTACTTTATTAAATGAAAAAGAAGTAGATCTTGATCCTAATGATATCGTTATTACTGATGGTGAAAAGCCTGTAATGATGGCTGGTGTCATGGGTGGACTTAACTCAGAAATTACTGCTGAAACTACTGATGTAATTTTAGAATCCGCAATTTTTGATCCTACTTTGGTTAGAAAAGCTGCTCTTCGCCATGCAAACCGTACAGAAGCTTCTAGTCGTTATGAAAAGGGCGTTAACTGGGATGGAACTGAAAAGGCAATTAACATGGCTGCACTCTTGCTTAGAAATGATGCAGATGCA
Source organism: Lactobacillus sp. UMNPBX6 (assembly GCF_002553975.1). Classification (NCBI taxonomy): domain Bacteria; kingdom Bacillati; phylum Bacillota; class Bacilli; order Lactobacillales; family Lactobacillaceae; genus Lactobacillus; species Lactobacillus sp. UMNPBX6. The sequence continues at coordinate 3,436 of NZ_PCZD01000028.1, read as the reverse complement.
ACTGTAGATGAAGGCATTATTAAGGCAACTGACACTAAACGTAAGCCAGTTGTAGTTAAAACTACTGTTTCATACATTAATCATGTTTTAGGTACTGAAATTTCTGCTAAAGATATGATTAAGATTTTTGATCGTTTAGGCTTCATGGTTGAGCACGATGGCGATAATATTGCAGTCCATGTTCCAAATAGAAGATGGGATATTGCTATTCCTGCCGATTTAGTTGAAGAAGTTGGTCGTATCTATGGTTACGATAATTTGAAGTCAACTCAACCACTTTTGGCTGAAACTCACGGTGGTTACTCAGAAAAAGAAGAAATGATGCGTCGCATGAAAGCTATTGTCGAAGGACAAGGCTTAATGGAAGCTATTTCTTACTCATTAACTTCACCAGAAAAGGCTGTTCGCTACACTAAGGATCCTAAGGATTTAGTTAAGGTTCAAATGCCACTTAACTCAAGTCGTTCTGCTATGCGTGAAAACTTGATGACTGGTTTAGTTGATGCAGCTAGCTACAACTTTGCTAGAAAGCAAACCCAATTGGCATTGTTTGAACAAGGCCGTGTTTATGATCATGATGGTGGAACATTTAATGAACATGAACATTTAGCTGCTTTATATTCAGGCAATACCTTTGCTGAAAACTGGCAACACTTAACCCAAAAAGTGGACTTCTACTTTGTAAAAGGTCAATTGACTAACCTATTTACTGCAATTGGCATTGATCTCGAAAAGGTAGTCTACAAGGCTGAAGGCATCAAAGGGATGCACCCAACTAGAACCGCTGCTATTTACATTGATAAGCAATATGTTGGTATGATCGGTATGATTGCTCATGCTGTAACCCTTGCTGACAAGGCTCTTCGTGGTTCAGAACTTTATGGTTATGAAATTAACCTAGATGTAATTATTCCTATGCTTACTAAGGGCATGACTGCTACTCCAGCTCCTAAGTTCCCAGCAATTGAACGTGACCTTTCATTGTTAGTCAATAAAGATGTAACTAACCAAGAAGTTGAAAATGTCATTAAGTCTAATGCTGGTAAGTATTTGACAGCTCTTAAAGTAATTGATGTTTACGAGGGTAGTCACATTGAAGTTGGCAAGAAGAGTATAGCTTACAGTTTAACTTTCTTGAATAGAAAGGATACTTTAACTGATAAGGTCGTAAATAATGCAATGGACAAGATCAGAGCAGGTCTTGAAAACGATCTTGATATTAAAGTACGTTAATGGTTGACTTTAATGGTGTAAACCAATATCATTGATCAATGCAAAGAGAATTTAATTTCTGAGGAGTTAAAATAATATGCCTGAAAAATCTTATCCAATGACTGCTGAAGGTAAAGAAAAACTTCAAGCAGAATTAAAGAATTTAAAATTAGTTAAGCGTCCAGAAGTTATTGAACGTATTAAGGTTGCACGTTCATTCGGTGACTTATCAGAAAATTCTGAATACGATGCAGCTAAGGATGAACAAAGTCACGTAGAAGACAGAATTGCTCAAGTAGAAGACATGCTTAAGTACGCACAAGTTGTCGATGCTGACAGTGTTGATCCTAATGAAGTTTCAGTTGGTAAGACTGTTACCTATACTGAAGTTGGTACAGATGATGCTGAAACCTACACTATTGTAGGTAGTGATGAATCTGATCCATTAAATGGCAAGATCTCAAATGATTCACCAATTGCACAAGCACTCTTGGGCAAGAAAAAGGGTGAAACTGTATCAATTACCACTCCTGGTGGCCAATTTGACGTTGTAATCAACAATGTTGAAGCATAATAATTGAGAAGAGGAGTTAGGTAAAACTAACTCCCTTTTTGTTAGAAAGAAGGTTTTTAAAAATGAGAACAGTAGGAATTATCGGAATGGGTCATGTTGGTGCAACTGTCGCATATACTTTATTTACTCATGGCATGGTTGATGATTTAATTTTAATCGACAAAAATGAAGATAAAGTAAACGCTGAATACAATGATTTACATGATACTTTGGCTAGAAATGATAGTTATGTCAATGTAAGAAAGCAAGATTGGGATGGTCTTGAAGATGCCGATATTATTATTACTGCTTTCGGTGATATTGCAGCTTCAGTTAAGACTGGCGATCGTTTCGGCGAATTTGAATTAAATGCAAAAAATGCTAGACAAGTTGGTGCAGATATTAAGGAATCAGGCTTCCACGGAGTTTTGATCAATATTTCTAACCCTTGTGATGCAATTACTCAAATTTTGCAAGAAACTTCCGGTTTGAAGAAGAATCGTGTCTTCGGTACTGGTACTTTCCTTGATACTGCAAGAGTACAAAGAATTATTGGTGAAAAGTTAGGACAAGATCCACGTAATGTAGAAGGTTTTGTTTTGGGTGAACATGGTTCTTCTCAATTCACCGCTTGGTCAACGATCAGAGTTAACAATAAGATTGCTTTCCAATTATTTGGCGATGAAGAACAAGAAAAGATCAGTGAACAATCAAATAAGAACGCATTTGTTGTGGCAAACGGTAAAGGCTATACTAGTTATGCCATTGCTACTTGTGCAGTTCGTTTGGTTCAAGCTGTATTTAGCGATGCACGTTTATACTGTCCTGTTTCAGTTTATAATCCAGAATACAAGACTTACATCGGCTATCCAGCAATTATTGGCCGCGACGGTATTGAAGAAGTAATTGAATTGAAGCTTACTTCTGAAGAAAAGGAAAAACTTGAAGCAGCAGCTGATAAGATCAAGGAACACTTGGATCAATTGAAGAAAAAATAAAATATTGATTTAGATAAGAAGACGAGAAGTTACAATTGCGTAATTTCTCGTCTTTTTAATTTTTCCAAAAAAATTTTCGTCTTTTTTGCGTAATAAAGTAAGCGTCATATAACCGAGTATCTTTTTTAGTCCGTATTTTTCAGGTATTCTAATCTCATCAATTTAATGGAGGTTAAGAATATGATCGAAAAACAACAACCCATTGTGGCACTTGGACACTCTTCTAAACCTAGGAAGGCTCGTCCACCACGCAATAATCTGTTGCTTAGTTTAAAGAAGAATGACTTAGAACTGAACTTCTACAGTAGTTTAGATACTGAAATTATGAATAAGCTGCTTGAGAAAGTCTTATCATGATTAGGCTCAGTGATTTGGGTCAAGTCTATATCGTTTGCGGCAAGACGGATCTGCGTAAAGGCATTGATGGACTAGCAACTTTAGTCAAAGAACAGTTTGAACTTGATCCTTTTAGCGGCAAAGTCTTCCTCTTTTGCGGCGGAAGCAAGGACCGCTTCAAAGCCCTTTATTGGGACGGACAAGGTTTTTGGCTGTTATACAAAAGATTTGAAAATGGAAAATTGAACTGGCCCAGGAATCAAAATGAAGTTCAAGCTTTATCTTCTGAGCAGGTCGACTGGCTAATGAAGGGCTTCGCAATCAATCCAAAAATAAA
>NZ_PCZD01000027.1:0-24077 GCF_002553975.1 Lactobacillus sp. UMNPBX6 | reverse complement strand
TCTAATCTATCAAGCAGCTTGATTAAAAGTGTTCAATTTATTATTGCAATTTACGTCTTTATTTGGATCCTAAAGAACACAAATACATTGATGAATTTGGTGGTGCCAATTTCTTCGGTATTACTAAAGATGGTCAATTCCAAACACCTAAATCAGATTCTATCTTGCCATCTATTACTAAGCGTTCAATTTTAAAGATTGCGGAAGAGCTTGGACTTAATCCAATTGAAACAAAAATTCCAATCGATGATGTTGATCGCTTCGTTGAAGCAGGTGCAATGGGAACGGCCGCAGTTATTTCACCAGTCGGCTCACTTACCTACCAAGGTAAAAAGCATGCCTTCGGTGACGAAACCAAAGTAGGCCCAATTACACAAAAACTTTATGATACGTTATTTGGCATCCAAGTCGGCGATTTAGAAGACAAATATAATTGGATAGTTAAGTTAAATTAATTTTATCAAGGATTTATCTCGATATTTTATCGAAGTAAGTCCTTATTTTTTATCCAAATTTTCATACAATGGCGCCAAGTCCATAATTGCCTGTGTAATAAAGTCTTCCATATTAACATCATGTTGCTGATCTCTAAAAATAAATTTCCCTATCAAAAACGTTGCATCTTTGAGATCTGATTTAAATTGTGTCTGAATATCGCTTTGCTTTAAATAATCATTTAATTTTGTATGCTTATCAAATTCAGAAGACATTTCGCCATTCCAAATATACCAGTCTTGCAAATCAATTTGCTTACTCCAACTAGGAATGTCAGCCAATAATTTATTATATTGTTCAGGAGCCATTCTTCTTTTTTCACTCTTATAATGCTGAAACATCAAATATACTTGCAATTGTTTCTTATCCAGCATTACGCCAATACAAGGATTAGCATCTGCTAAGTCTTGCAAACGATATGAAGCCCAGTAATGATCGCGCAAATTCCAACCATTAGTCCAGCTCTCTACATGAACTTTAGCAAATTCGCCCGCTGGCAATTTTTTTGCTACAGCCTGATTAACAGCCTTCCAAGTTTGCCATACGCCTTTAAATTTGTCCTTTAATTCTGCCACTTCTGCTTCAGTGTGCTGCATTTTGATCTTCTTAAAAGAAAATTCTGGTTGATCAAAAATTTGAAACATTTCATCAGTTAATTGCGTCATATTTATCCCCTAATCCTAAAACGAAAAAATAATCTTTCGCCGATGCAAAAGATTATCTTCAAATTATTAGGCTCTCCATTCTCCGCCTTGACCGTATGAATGCTTACCTAATTCATTAATAATGACATGAATATGTTCCTTAGGAGCGCCTGTATTTTTATGAACGGCTTCAGTAACATCCTTCATTAAGTTAGTAATTTGTTCGTCAGAACGACCTTTAATTAATTCAATGTGTACAAATGGCATAATTCATCCTTCTTTCTTTTTTCCTTTAATTATACAAGTTTTTTCATCGTTTTGTTTCTAAAATTCTTCGATTAAAAAGCACCTCCGCCGCTGCCGCTACCTACACCGCCGGAGGAGCCACCGGAAAAGCCGCCACTGCCGCCAGATGAGGACGACGAACCATAAGATACACCTTCAGAAAAACTACTAGTAAAGTTTCTTTCAAAGCCATCACTACCCGTACTATAGAAAGAACTGCCAACGATGAAGCCAGTCGCATTCAATTCGTCTTCAGAGAATTCAAGTCTTAATTGCTTTAAAACTTTTTTCGACAAACCAAAGGCAACCGCGTATGGCATAATATCTTCCCATAAAATCAGGTCACCGATATCTTTCATTTTAAATCTGCCAATGTCATCTAGCATCTTTTCAAATCCACGCACTTGACCAGTTTCAAGCGCGCCTTTTTTTGTATACAGACTAATCTTATTATTGCCGATAAAGAAAGCGATAAATTCAATGATAATTAGTAAAATTCCACCACCAACAACACTAGCTGTAGATGAACCAAGTTGGAATATTGCAATCGCCCAGGCAGCAATACTAATCATAATTCCTATGATAGCTAGACTACGATAGTGACTTCTAACCATTTTTAATCCATGATCTAAAAATCCATCTTTTTCGGTCTGTTTATATCTTTTCTTGCACCAGCTATCGAATTTTTTGCCTAATTTTCTGGAAGTATAATTCCTTAATCCCTTGGTTGTAAAAGATTTTCCATCTCCTACCTGTTTAAAGAGAAAATATAACAAATCATCATCTAAGATACTTTCATCTACAATAGAAATTCGATAATTGGTCTTCTTTAAGTGCTTTGTCTTAAACTCCTCAATTTTAATTTTCTTTTTACCAGCAAGTTGCATTAAATATGCTGTAAATGCCTTTGTATCTGGCCAGGCAGCATTATCTAAAACCTGAGCAGTTACTGGATCCACATTAGGAATTTCATAATTATGAGCAAGATCCCGCTCCTTTTTAGGTTTAAAACCTAATTTTTTACCAAAGAATCCCTTGATAATAACTGCTAACCCACTAATCAAAGAAACAAAGGCTAAGCCCCAACCAAAGTATGATTTTCTTTTTCTTCTTTCATTAGCTTCTTTGGCTAGTTGCGCCTCTTGCTTTTCAATCGCTGCTTTTTTATTCTGATCAACAAAATTTTTATTTGCTGCTGTGACAGCGGTAGGGAAAATCGCATGCACTTCGATTCCAACATCACCTGCTACGCCGTCTGCTTTCATAATGACTTTACCCTTTTGTGGCAAAACTTGAGTATAGCCATCTAACGAGCCATGAGCCCATGCTTTTAGCCCTTTTACCGGTTCAGGAAAAACAACTGTAGCTTGAGCATGATCAATGTCGGTATCCCAACCATTCCCAATAATTTTAAAATTTAATTCAGCAGTATCTTTATAATTAGTGATTAAATTTAAAATTTTATAAGAGTATTCAACTTTAATCCGGCTATCTTCCGAAATTCGATGAAAAACCTTAAACCTATAGGAATTATCTTCCTTGGTTAATTGATAAGTATTATTTTTCTCGTTATTTGTAGCAACCACCGGTTGATTATTTACCTTTACTTGAATATCCTTAATTTGCTGTTTTTGCGTTAAATTTTGTCGATAAAAAACGCCATGTGCATCGCTGTCAAAATCATAATATATCTTTCGATGGATCATAACTGAACCATCACGATTAACCTTAGCAGTAACATTCATATCAGTAATGTCATAATCAACATCAGCCTTTACAGGTTGAGTCCAAATTACAAAAATACTTATTAAACTAAGTATTCCTATTAAGTTTAGAAGTTTCTTTTTCATTATTTCCCTCCTTACTTTTCCAACTTATTTGAAATAATCATATCTTACCAACACAAAAAAGCGCAAGCAAATTCTGATAAACGAATTCACTTGCGCTTCTATTTATTTTTTATTAATTAAAAGTTACCACACTTAACATACATGTTTTTACCAATACGGTAATAGCTCTTACCATTAATGTGGAATTTTGAACCATATGTCTTAATTGGAGTGCCTTTTCTTAATACACGCCAGCTAGCACGAGAATAACCATTATTCTTATAAACATAAGCATTATGCTTTAAGACACGAGAGTTACCTAAAACATTGCTTGCCATAATGTAACGGTCTGTGCCAACTCTAATAGCGGTCTTACCATTATCAAGCTTAGTTGCTCCACCATAATAATTAATATTGGTATATGCAGCATATGAACCACTTACACGTTCACCCTTCTTATTGTAAACGTATGACTTCTTCATAATGTAGCCAGTAGTTGTTGGTTCATTGTCAGCTGGTTTTGAACTAGTAGCAGGCTTACTTGGAGCTTGAGAAATAGCACCATTGTTTGAAGTTACATTTCCATCAATTGACAATGGAAGAACTGCAACATTACCGTCAACGTTTAAGCCACGCCAGTTATCAGTAAATTGCCAAATTGATACACCGTCCATTGATGGGAAGTAATTAAAGTTAGGATTATCAATTCTACCTGAAATAGCATATGAGGCTACCCACAATGAATTAGGATACTTGGCAACTACACTGTTAGTATCAATGTTGTTTTTCAAGACCGATGAACTTGCATAGAGAAGTGGCTTATAGCCGGCTGCTTTAATTTGATCCATAAATGCAATAATGGCGTTAGCTGTTGGTGTCTTACCACCATAAATATTATTGCCTTGACCAGTTTCATAGTCACAAGCAATGTATGAACCCTTAGGCAAACCAAATGCTTGAGCTGCCTCAATAGCGTAATTCGCTTCAGCAACTGCTGCATTAGCATTTGAACTAAATGTAGCAAAATGATATGCCATTGGCATCATACTATTAGAAATAGCTGTTGAGATTTGGTTAGATGCTTTTGGATTACGATAAGAGGTTCCTTCACTTACCTTAACAATAGCAAATTGTGAACCAGCTTGAGCGTGACTTGATAAATCAGCACTTTGGTAACTAGCAACGTCAACCCCAAGAGCACGAGCTGCTACAGAAGTAGTTGCAGCATTAACAGTAACTTGTGGTCTATTTACTTGAGTTACTGCTACGCCAGCCGCACCAAGAGCTGTTGCACATGCCAGTTTCATAATAATCTTTTTGGTAGTAGTCAATCTTCTTTCCCCCGTTATGCGAAAATAATATAAATTCACACTTATTTTTTAAGAAATCAAATTTAGAATAATATCGTTAGCAAATTTAGTCAACAGATTAAGCTTCAATGTAAGAATAACTTAATTATTGTCATGAATTTGTATTATACAATTTTTAGTGGTCAAATGGTGATTAACTTATTTTAAGCACAAAAAAAGCAATACACACAGTATTGCTTTTATCAGTGATCCGGGTGAGCAATAAAGTTGTTGATATATCAATGTTTACAGCATATTTGTTCATCATTTGTACATCACTACACGCAAAAAAAAGCCACCCCAGGAACTTAATCCCAGAGTGGCTTTTTTACGATATTTGGAGTTTTTCAACTCCTTTTTTATTTTTGTTCAATATCTTAATTACTAAACAAGTACACGACACTTATCTAAGTTGATGTACTTGTTGTTTCCTGCTCCAACCTGTGCCCAGTGCCAAACGGCACCTGACGCAGATTTAAAAGTCTTATAGCCGAACATCTTCCAAGTTGACCCAACTTTGAAAGTTTTGCCCACTACCTTAGTAGTTAGGTCTTTATGACCTGACGTTGGCTTTACAACTACGATTTTGGCATGAATTTTGTCACTATAGGCAACAGGATTGGCATGGAAGTCTCCTGTTCTACCATCTAGCCACATATCATGATTTGCAATCTTGTAAAAGCCATTCTTTTCCTTTGTAATGCGGTAAATTTTGCCAGCGTTAGTTGTGCCAACTTTTTTATCATTGTTGGCATCATTCCAAAATGTAGCTTCTTTTTGCATTACTTTAAAAGCACCCAAGTCATCAAACTCAACCGGTGCTTTCCAGTGTTCACTCATTGCTACACTTCCTTTGTTCAAACTTGACTTGCTACCGTAGTAAACAGAAGCGTCAACTGGACCAATACCGCCAATGTAAGACGTGACACTGTATTGGAACATTGCCATTTTCTTCCAGTTACGCAAGTGTCCATATATGGCACGTGGATTAAATCCGTAATGATTAGACATGTCATTGTATTGTGCTATCCATAGCGGATAGCTAGTGACGCTTGACCAATCATGGGAATTTTCATCCGACAAGCCCATGTAAATCATAGGTGTCTTGCCTGTTAGTCGCTTCATTGCCTTTAGTGCAAGGTAAGCATGACCAACGCCACCACGTATGATATTACGTCCTTCATAGTCTAGAATGTGCCAGTCAATATACTTAGCATAAGGCTTAACGGTATCCCAGTAGTGATTAATGTTAGCTGAGACGCTGCCACCGTCACTATAGTGATATGTACCAATCAACATGCCAAGACGTGCCGCTTGCTTAACTTGACTAGCAAAGTACTGATTGACGTACCAGTTTGATTCGGTAGCTTTGATAATTACTCCGTCACATTCTGCCTTTTTAAGTGTAGCAAGGTTGACAGGACCGTTGTTACTAGATAAGTCAACGATATTAAGTGTCATTACTTATCACCCTTTACTGGCTTGTCATCAGTGACAGCTTCGATGTCACCTTCGATTTTTGCTTGTTCAGGCAGTTGTTCAGCGCTGTCTTCATGCTTAGCTAACTTAGCACCTGCGAGAGTTGCTTCAATGCAAGCTCTAATTTCAGGGCGGTATCTGTCAGCATCCTTAATTGGCACAGGCAACGTTTCAAGGAAGTGGACAGCTAAGTTTTCAACGTATTGTTCCTTGTCTTGACCTGACCAATTTGAGTTAGTTTCAGCACTATGAACGCCCCACTCAACAGCCATCTTAATTGCTGATTGGATAGCAGTTGAAGCGTCAATGTCTTGACCCATCAATTTAATTTTGACGTGGTGCTTTGACAGATAGCCTAGCACTGCAGTAGCAGCAAAGCCTAGCACCAAGCCAAGGCACTTAACTAAAAATGTAGCCCAAAAATCATTCATTCTTATTTAACTCCTTTCTGAGTTTTTCGTTTTCCCTACGTAATTCCTTATTCTCTTTAGCTACAGCCTCATAGTCGTCTACTAAAAAGCTGTGGCTGTCTTGTCTCGTATTTCTCTTATCACTTAGATATGAAGTAAACAACCCCAACAGGAATGGAGCTAGTACACTAAGTACGTCTTTAAGACTTTGCAAGTGTATCAGCTCCTTTCTCAGTCCTGTGGGTCATACTCATAAGCAATCTGCATAAGGTTAATGATTGCGTAGATCTCAAAAATAATAGCGGGATGAAATCTGAAATATCCAGCTCCAACAATGTGGAAACTTTCCGCAACTAGCAAAACGGTCAGAAACGTCACTGAAACGCCTAGACCAAGTTTGACCAGTAAATCCACGTGTACGTCTAAGACACCGCACAGAATCAAATCTACGCCTGCCAGTAAGCCGATAATATCCACCCACATGTTGTTCCAGGCTGGCGCTAATGTCGGTGGATAAAAAAAGTAAGTCCGGTCTAATATAAAGCTGACAGCAAGACCTACGATCAACAAGCCAGTTTTAATAAAGTTCCAGCGGTTAAGCTTGTTGTGCAGATGGCGTGGTTTGAGCAGTTGGCGCAACATAGTCTTCGCCTACAATCTTCTTGTAGTCTTCTACCTTAAGTTGACCGGTCTTCACTAAACCTTGAAAGTAAGTTTTGTCAAAACCTTCAAGCTTCATCTCATAGTCAAGAATCCACATTTGAACAAACATATCGTAAATACTAGTAGTCATTAGTTATTACCTCCATTAGTGTTATCAGTTGTCTTGTCATCAGTAGTTGGTTGAGTTGGCACAGCCGATGCAGTTGCCTTACCGCTTGCAAGTTGAAGCATTAAGTTTTGCATTGATGTGAGCAACTTGTTTTGGTTTGCTTGACCTTCGCTCAACTCCTTTACAGCTTTGGTCAAAGCAAGATTTTGAGTAGTTCCAGCTTGTTGATCGCTTTGTAAATCCTTAACAGCCTGTGCGATTTCTGGAAGACTAGTAGCACCATTCTTTGAGTACCACTTCTTGCCTACCCAATCGTAAATTGGATTAATAATTGATGGATCTGGTTCTTCTGCAATATATGGGTATTTGCCAACTTGATCTCTGCGCACAAGTTCACGCTTGCAGTCAACTTCACGGTCTGAGCGGTAAGCGTAAACGTAGTTGTTTAAAAGATCTTGCACCATTTCTGCTTGATCTGCTGATAAATCAAGCTTGACGCTTTCTGAAACAGTAGGGGCTAATGGAGTGCTTGCAGTAGCATCTTGAGTGTTATCTGCTGGCTTTGTATCAGTAACTGTTTCTGTTTGATTAGTTTCTTGATTGTTCATAATTTCTCCTTTTCTTTGTAATTATTCATTCTTTATCTGCTTTCTATCGGCAAAGCACCCCTAAAGGGGTGCTAGATTTAAAGATTAACCGATAAGGAAGAAAGCCCGAACGCCAGACCAACTGTAAGAAGCACCGCCCCAGGTAGCAACGCCAAAGTAGTCCGCAAGCGCAAACCCGGAAGCAGAGTGGATATCACGGAGCCAAAATGCCACATCTCTGTGGTTGCTACTTTCTTCTGGATTAAGACGGAATAGTGGTAATTGCATGGTGTCATCACCTACGTTATACCAAGCATTATTCTTATTGTTTCCATTAAGAGTAGTGCCATATACCATAGGTTCGTCAGGAATCCCCACTTTTGCATCACGCCACTCACCTTGGTCTGGCGCCCCATCAGCATCAACATGAGTAGACACCACCTGTCTAAAATTAAGTAAGTGTGAACCAAAATCAGCTTCTAGCTTACGTTGAATGGATGGCATATAAGTCTTGTATAGCTTAGTGTTAGCAAAACCGCCAGCCGTAGTAGCTGTGTCGTTCATAAAGTGAGTATCTTTACCGTTGGGTCTTAAAACAGTACCATCATCTAATTTAGAAAAATGATCAGGCATTAAAAGTAAGTGATTGCCGAGTGCAATATTATCCCCGTGTCCACGCTTGTAATTGATACCAGCAATAACATAATTGGATCCATTGATTGAGAAATAGTCACCAATAAACATATCTCTAAAAGTACCGTTTTTGATGTTAGCGATATGTGTAGCGTTTAACGCTCCTAAATTCCAACCTCTAAAAACGTTGTTGTGGGTTGATTCTCCATCTGGCACCATGCCATAAAAAGCATCTCGTAATCGAGTTTTTGCCTCTGAATTATTATTAAAAATCATCATAAATTCATCATTGGCGTTAGGTCTTGAATTTTCGCCAAAATCTTGGATTCTTACATCTGTCATTATTTAGTCTCCTTATATTAATATTCTGTGTTCCACTCACTCCAGCTATAGGAGTTACCGTTGTTCCTAGTACCTATTCGGCGCTCTGTACGGTTTGGATTGTTTCCAGCCGAATAGATATATTGCATAACTTTATTAGTGTAGCCTAGTCTGGCAACTTCTAAGACCGCATCACTGTAGTCCCTTGCGTTACCTAAGTAGTAGCGACCAGGTTCGTGCAGTGCATCTAGATTGTCGCTTTGAGATTCTGCACTAGTAATTTCCACGCTATTTCTAAGTCTTTGAATGGTGCGGACTGCCGCATCATTTTTATCTTTAAGTGCTAATAACTTGTTATTAAAATCTACAAATGCCCGCTGAGATCGTAAGGAATTGTAGATAATTTGGTCATTAAGTGCTAAGGCCTTGTTATTAAGATCTACAATTTCCTGCTGATTACCTAAGTTATCAAGCCAAGCATAAATAATTCCGATCGCTTGACTAAGTTGCTGATAGTTCTGTTTGATTGCGTCGCCAGTAGCCTTAGCGTTAGCGTAGGCATTAGCCTGTGTTAGCGTTGCATCATTTACGATGAACTGGCGTGTAGCATTAAAGCTGTCGCTTGTGTGACCGCTAATACCTTTCCAGTCATGACCAAGCAAGTGAACCGTTTGTCTGTTTGCTTCAAGCTCACTTGCTCTGTTTTGCAATACTGCAATCTTGTTGTCTTGGTCTCTGTTAGCGTCAGCATTAGCTAAAGCTAAATTATTAACATCTTTAACTTTTTTCTTGGTTTCGAACGTTTCTCTTAAATCACGTTCAATATCTAATACTTCATCTTCAAGAGCTCTAAAGTTATCCCCGACCTGCTTAGAATCAGGCGCTTTACCTCTAACTGATAAAGTTGGATCAAAATCAACAATAGGCTTATTAGCAAACAATTGCTTACCATCATGCCCTAATAGTTGATTTCCCTTAGAATCTTTAAGAGCTATTGGAACATAACCCACACTTAGAGCATTAATAATTTCATCTATGTCTTGTTGGTGTTCTCTGCGTGATTCTAATCCATCAGGATTAATGTTAATTGTCACATTATCAGTATCGCCGACTTGAACATAAACCATGATTCTAAACTCAAAGCTTGGATCACTTAAAGTAAGTCTTTCAGGCTCTTCAGCCAAAGAAAAAGCGATAGGATAACTTGCATTAATGCCATTCTGTCGCCCTTCGATTTGAATACTTTGTAAATTAATATCTCTAGTTAATCCAGTACTTTCTTGAGTAAAAGATAACTCAATTCCTAGAATTCCTTGATCTGCTAATGATTTATCATCTTTAGCAAAAATAGGGATATGACCAATTGGATTAACGATTGATCCTTGATTCATTACATCATTTTCATTAGTTTTGCTTTCACTATAAGAAGCAGATGTAATTTCAAAGGTTCTTCCTCGTACTACTCCTTGAATAATTTGTAATCCTTTAGGTAGTAACTTTGTTCTACTGTATTTACTCATAAATTCCTCCTTTCTGCTTCAATCGTTTGAACAGCTCTTCCAGTAACCGGCGCAGCAACATAAGCGGACAGTTCAATATTTGTCTTACCCCAAATACCATATTGATATAATCGCTTGACAATTGTTGAATCATCTAGCCATTCTGCTTTAGCTACAGTTTGAGCAACCACGGCGCAAGCAGACCCAATGTAAGCGTGAGCTGCTTCGGTTTTAGCCCACAAACGGTAGGTATAGCCCATGTTTGCCGGTAACCATGTATTTAATTCAAAAATTACCAGTTTTTGTTGTGATTTAGTTAACTCACCAGTCCAAGAAACAACATTCAATACACGTCGTGAATGATCAACACTAACTTCAACCGGAATTTTCAAAGATTCAAAAATTTGCTTTAACCGTCTGATGGTAAGTGGTTGTGGTGTCAATGTTCTAGTAAGAACTCTTTGCCTTCTTAGCTCTAAACTATCCCCATATTCAGGCACGATACCGTATTGATCCTCAAATACTGAGATACCTTTTTCATCAGCTTTAGAAACAAACTGATTAAATAAAGTTCGATTGAGATCATCATCAAATTTACCCAATCCTTTGCCTTGAGCTTTTAGCAACTCCTCCATTTCATACACGCCGTTATAGTAATCAGGCATGTAATTGAGAAGTTCATCGGTTTTCATTAATTACTGTCACCTCCCCCAAAATAGGTAATTGAGATACTTTATTATCAAAAATTAAAGGAATATCTTTATTTTCCCCGTTCAAAATTGGTAAGTCGGCATTTGCTACACCTTCTATTTGCATAATCTTAGATAAAATCCGTGATCTAAAAATAGTCAATGTATAGCCTCTACCAGTTGTGGGGTTAATTGTTGCCCAATTTTGCCGTAATTCAGTGAAAAACTTTGATAATACATTCTTTATTTGTTGCTCAATATTGCTAGTTACATGCTGAGCATCTAATAAAGCGTTAATCTGCACATTTACAGTTAACGCTTCAACGGTTGTTACGGTTACTCTATGATCAATTGGGGCTAAGCCATAACCTTGAGTTTCTTTATCTTCTGGATCTATTTCTTCCTTAACCTTTTTAATTAAAGTTTGACTAGCAGGCATTAGATCATTATTCAAAATAACTAGTTTAACCGTACCTGGCCCGTCCCACGTTGGATAAACCTGAGTTGCTCCAACATCATGAATTTTGTTAGTCATGTCTAAATAGTCGGCCACATTACCGCCGTAGGCTACCCAACTATTGGAATTTAAAAGTCGTGCTCTTAAATGATCATCATTTTCTTCATCCCTAGCAGGAATAGTAATTTCAATAATCTCAGCCCATGCTAAATTATCATTAGGTGTAACTGGTAGAACTTGACCGATATAGCTATTAGCACTTGTTCCGGTTTCTTCAGCTTGCATTTCTGCAGTGCCATCATCATT
This sequence comes from Lactobacillus sp. UMNPBX6, assembly GCF_002553975.1. Taxonomy (NCBI): domain Bacteria; kingdom Bacillati; phylum Bacillota; class Bacilli; order Lactobacillales; family Lactobacillaceae; genus Lactobacillus; species Lactobacillus sp. UMNPBX6. The sequence continues at coordinate 12,322 of NZ_PCZD01000027.1, read as the reverse complement.
CGCCTTAATTACGGTATAAAAAATAGGTGATTCCGCAATACTTGCGAACCTATCGCCTACTTCAACGTTTGCTGGATTACCATCGTCATCATTAAATCTAGCCTTAACTTCTGTGTTAGTAGCTGCATATCTACTAGTGCCATGTTCAACCGCTCTATAGTCTAGGAATTCCCCTTGAGCGGTTTTAATATATGTTTCTCGTATGATATTTGCTAATGATAAAGACTGTTGTGCATTTACCATAGCTGCAGGAGCTACAGCATCATAAATAATTGAGCCTTCACGTTTATCAATATCATTCGGCACATTATCTAGCATTAAATTTAGCCAATAATCATAGTTTTGAGCTTCTAATTCATCAGCTAATTCATTAGGATTCATCTACTATATCCACCTCACTTTCAAAACCAACCCGACCATAAACAGTATTAGCAAAACCTTCTACAGTAATTGCATCACTGCTTGATTGCTCACACTTAGTAATTTCAACATTGTTGATTCGGTCATCAGCTTCTAAAGCTTCAATTACCATTCGCTCTGCTTCTGATAATGCATAATTAATAGATTCTCCAATCAGTTCAGGCAAGTCATTACCATACTGTTCATCATAGATTTGATAAACAAACCTTTCCGTTTTAAGAATTTTGTCTACAGCTTGTTGCATTGCATCAAGTTCATCAGTCATGCCACGAATTCGACCATTAGCAACTTTAAAAGTATAGGTAGGGCTTTGATCATCTTCTTCATCATCAAGATCAGCATCATCTAAATATGCATCTTCCATTAATGCACCAACATTAATATCTTCATCAGAATCCAAAACCGTCTTCACCTAACCTTTCAAATAAATAGAACTGTTGACCACCATCCAAACGTATCATTGTGACCTTATCACCTTTTTCAAGTGAATTGTCGAACTCAATATACATTTTTTTCTTTTTAAACTCCAATTCACTTTTGGTAATTGTAGCTTTACCTTCTTTACCATCAAAATTCATATCTGCAATTCCTTTAATAATTGCTTTACCTTGCAGTTTGAATTTTCCGATATGTTTGCCAAGAACGATAAAATCATCAGTCAAAACCATATTATTGGATAATTGAACTTTCAAAGGCTTAGCACTAATGACAGTACCATATACAACATCTGAATAATCGCTTGGTTTACCACCGCGCTTAGTCATTAACTCATAGAGCCGTTTACCTGCCATGATTGCCCCACCTTCATTGTTAACTCAACTGTATAATCTTGGCCAAAGTGGTGAACTGCCTTCAAAATTGGACAGTCCTTAAACTTCTTTTTGTAGTCTTTAATACTTACTGTTACATAATTGCCAGGAACTAAATCAGTTCGACCAATACAAGTAATTTTTAATTGCTTGTTAGCCATATTGCGGTTCTTAAGCTCATTCTTAGCTTGTTGAATCATTTGAGCATCATTAGCTTTCTTTTTGGCATTTACTACTTTTTGAAGCTTACCCCATTGTTTAGTAGATGGCATAGTAACCGACTTCGATTTAATAGTAGTTGTTTTTGGGTCATCTTCACCAGTCTTGGTTTTAGATGAGTTTTTGCTTTTCTTACTATCCTTTTTAACAACCTTTACAACATTGTAAGTATTATCAATATCAACAGAGTAATCATAGTCTGTAAGCCCTGATTTATCTCCTATAATGATGTCTAACTTTTTGTGAGGAAATTTTCTAAGTTCTACAGTGTCGTAATTGTCATAAATCAAATAATGTTTATGAGTTGCTTTAGTAGTTGCACTAATAGCATTTTTAATCATGTCAAAATATGTTTTACCATCATCAACTTCAGCTTTGCATTTATGACTTGCGCCAGCTACAACTTTAGCTTTAATTCCTGCACGTTTGCACACATCCCTGAATCGTTCACTTAATGTACCAGCCTTAAATACAATTGAATCTTCATTCTTTAAGTAGCGGCTAGGAGCATAGCACTTAACAGTAATGTTATGGTTTTTATCAAAGCCATATTTGAAAACATAGCCGTAGAACATTTTCTTCTTTTTCCATTTAAAAGAAATGATATCGCCTGTATATGGAATAATTGGTTTCTTTTCAAAAATCATTTTGAAGTTAAATTCGGTCGCTGAAAAATTAGTATCTCTATCTAATGTGACTGAATCATCAATTACTAAATCACTTATATCATAACTAACACGACGCTTAGAGTGTGTAAAGTGAGTGGAGCGTCTATACAAGGTCATTTGAATTAAATCGCTCATGATCTTTTTACCTCACTCATTTTCACCCAACCCCGGGCTTTACCGTTTATACCTACACAAACTGGATATTTACGACCAGGAACAATATATAGAACTTCACGCTTAGCGTTCTTTTCATACATTCCTGCTCCTTTGCCGTAAGAGTCAGCATGAAGCCGACCATTAACAGTAACACTAGAACCAACGTTAACTTTTTTAGCCGGTTTAGATCTTTTTTTGCCTTTCTTAGATCTACCTCGCTTTTTTGGATTTTTCTTTTTCTCATAACTAAATTTACGATATTGTTTTAAATCCAAAGTATAGGCATATTCATCAGCCCAGCCATTTTCTAAACCGTATTCAAAACTAGCAATAGTCATCAGCATTGAAATGTCTGTTTTGGTAACCACGAATCTTACTTTATGATTCTTGCTTTGCATTGATTTGATTTTCTTAACATAAGTAGCTTGCTTATGTGGGCTTTTAGTCGCTACATAGTGAGCGCCAACCGTAGGAAAAACAGAATTAATTGATATACCTACTAGCTTTAATTTACCAGGAATGTTTACTTCACCTAAGTTAACAATAGTTTCAGAATGATCGTCTGTTTCATATTTCAGCTTAACATCGCTAGGATTAACCGGTATTTGTAAATTTTCACCTGTTGTTTGATCTTTTATGTAAAATTCCAGGCCACTTCTATCAGGCATACTAATCACTTCCTAACTTAATGATTTATCGGCTTGTTCCATAATTTTTTCTTCAAGTCTATCTAATAAGGCATCCGCATCTTCTTCAGGATTACCAGAACTATTAATTACAATGGCACCTGGAGCAATAGTTACTTCACTAGAATTATTAGTGCCACCAGTGTAATAATTGCTACTTGTAGCGCTATTTGGTCTAATTGAACTTGAACTTAAAGAACCCGAACTGTTAATAGAACTATTTAAACCAGGATAAGCACTGTTGATCATTGCTCTACTGCTTTGACTAATAAGCCCTCTTGTAGAATCCATACCCACAGCCATACCTTGACCAATAAAACTACCAACTTCAGCGAACAGTCTTGATGGAGAGTGGATTTGTGCCGCCGCTCTTGCCGCTCTATTAGCTTGAGCTACTAACTCATTAGCTGCTGCGGCTACAGCCCCAACTTGGGAACGAATACCATTTGCTAAACCTTGGCCAATCATTACCCCAGCGGCTTGCATTGCTCCAGCGGCGCTTCTTGCGGCCGCTACAGCTTGATTCAACGCGCTACGAACTGCAGCACTAATTTGAGCGCCACCTGCTCTTGCGGCTGCAGCTGCTCTACTCATACCTGACCGAACAGCAGAAACGACACCGCTCATGTTAGGTCTCCGCACCTTAGGAGCTGGAATAGTTTTAAGTTTAGGCATCTTAGGTTGTGGTATTTTAGGAGTTTTAATCTTAGGTGCAGGCATAGTTTTGACTTTAGGCATTTTAGGTTGTGGCACTTTAGGTGCTTTAACTTTTGGTGCTGAAATCTGTTTCTTAGAAATAGAATTAATTTGTTTATTAACAGAACTTAAATCTGCCTTAGCACCAATCTTAATCTTGTGATTATTGCCTTTAGTAGCACTACTCATTTTCTTGCTAATACCTGAGGTATCAACATCTGCTTTTATTTTTACTTTTTTATCACCAAAGGACTTTTTAGCATTATTAATTGCTGTGCTAAGTGTCTTCTCAGTAGTTGAAAAATCAAACGGATGGAAGTTCTTTCTTGCATCTGCAAAAGCTTTACCAGCATCAGCGAAATTCTTTCTAACACCTGAAAATGAGAAGTCACCACGCTTTATATCACTTAAAGCAGCACCCAAACCCTTAGCTACAGAAACAACACCTTTAATTGCATTACCAGCCGCCATTGCTCCACTTACAATGTTTTTGAAAATATCTACTATCATCGATAAACCTAGTAATGCACCAGTACCAGCCACGGCACCAAGTGCTGTAACAAATTGTCTAATAGCAGGTAATGCAGGAGCTAAAGCCTGTCCAATTTGACTAAAAGCCTGCCTTATTGGTGCAAATACTTGACCCAGATTACTAAAAGTTTGACCTAATACTTGACCAATATTGCTGAATGATTGTTGAACAGTATCTCTAAACCCTAGGAAATTGCTCTTCCATGCCATTACTGCACCAGCAACAACTGTGGATATACCTAGAACAATTCCTGCAATTGGTAAGAAAGAACCGGCTATAGCTGGCGCTAAAGAAGCAAAAGCTGTTTTAATACCATTAACTTTAGCCAGCATATCACCTATACCAGCTTCGAATTTTGAGCCACCTAGCATATCAGCAAAGTGAGTTACACTACCAGCATTAGCACCATCTTTTAAAATAGCAAAGAAACCAGCTATATCATTTTTAGCTTGTCCAATACTTGAAAAAGCCTTAGGCAATTCTTTGATCCCACTAAAAGCTGTACCAAAGCCGCCTTTAATAGCACTTAATCCAGATGCGATATTAGAGATTGTTCCAGCTACAGAACTAGCTCCTTTTAATAAAGTTAATGCTCCAGCGAAACTAGCAATTGCTGTACCTACTGCTCTTATTTGGCCAGGGCTCATTTTGCTTATTGCATTAGCAATATTAGTAATTATTGAACTAATTCCATTTAGCCCTTTACCAGATAAACTACCTAATGAATTAGCAAGTGAACTACCTACTCCACTAAAAGCATTTTTAACATTGTTAATAGCATTGCCTATAGCAGTTATCATGTTTCTAAAGCCATCTATATTAAATGAGTTGGCAAAACCGTTAGAGAAATTCTCTCTAAATTCATCAAACTCGCTTTTCGCTTTTTGAATAATATTAACTAAACTATCTCCTAATTTTTCACCATTAATATTGCCAAGCTTATCTGTAATGCCTTCAACTGCTTTAATACCAATTTTTCCGACCTTATCAAAAGCAGGTTGCAACTTATTAGCTAATGTCTCTTTTAAGCCGTCCATAGCCTGCCCAACTGTTTTATATTGAGTGGCCATTTTACTAAAGTTAGCGTTTGTACCAGTCTTAGCAACAGCATTTAAGAAATCTTGAGTCTTAACCTTGCCGTCTTGAATATCTTTAATAAGGCTTGTGGTACTTTCGCCCATTGTCTTAGCAACGGCAGAAATACCTGCTGGAGTTTGCTCAAGCATAAGTTTAAAGTCTTGCCATTGAACTTTAGGCTTTGCCGCCATTTGAGTGGCTTGCTCACTTAAAGTTTTCATAGCTTGTTGTGGATTATCAGCCGCAGAAGCCAAACCACCAAAGCCTTTAACTAATTGAGCAGTATTTTTAGTACCGACTGCGGCTAACTGAGCATAAGTACTAGACATGTCGGAAGCACTATAAATTGTTTGTTGAGCAAACTTCTGCATATCTGATTTGGCTCTAGCAATTTGAGTATTCGATGCACCTAACTGGTGCATATTTCCTTCAAACGTTTGCCACGAAGTTGATGCTTCATTAAGTTCTCCTAGCATTGATCTAATACCAGATCCAGCTAATCCCATTCCTTTACTGATCATGTTGCCTACTGCAACGCCACCAGCCATAGATTTGAACAAGCCGCTGCTTGATTTTTCAGCGCCACCAAACATATTTCCGCCTAGTGCACCTTTTAACCTATTAAAACCTGATTGTGCTCTTGAAAGTCCATTTGCCAATTTATCTAATGGATTACTAAAAGCATCAACAACTCTAATCGTTGCACTTATTTCTGGCATATATTACCTCCTTTCTAGTTCTACAAAAAAAGAAAGGCTTAGCCTCTCACTTATCATTTCAATGTGTTATGACTTTGCCTCTCTTTTACTTTCTTCTCTTTCTTCCTCTTCTTGTTCTAGCCTTAATTCAATTGATGCAACAACTAGTGTCTTTTCTCTTTCATTTAGATCTACCCATTGTTTGGGTGTCCAATGATACTTGTTAAGAACATAGTTATAAATTGAAAAATCACCAACTGAATTGTTAATTAGTTTTTTGCTTCAGCAACTAAATCATTATCATTATCAGCATCAATACCTGAAAGCTCTAATACTTTGTCAGCTAATGCATTATATTCACCCGCTAAGAGCATTGCTTCCAATGTGCCTGCAGGATCACCATAAGTGCCATAATGCTTTTGAAGTTCTTCATTCTTCAAATTAGGAACCACGACACTAGCAGCCATTAAATTATTTTCAAACTTATCTTGGTTTAAAACCTTTTGAGAAGTTCTAGTTGATTTATTAAATTGGACTTCTTTTGAATCATTTCTCAACTCGCTTACTTCTTTTGCGGTTAAAGAACGAATCTTAAAAGGTACTTTAAAACGTTTGATCTTTACTTCTTCTTCCTTTACAGGACTTTCAACATTAATAAAATCTTCAACATTAAAATTTTCAGCCATTTATTTTTCTCCTTACTGAATACCATCAAAAGGTTGAACTAAGTGAATACCTTCAAAAGTGAAATCTGCTGAAATATCCATAACGGTATCATCAGCCTTAAAGTCAGCAATAGGAATTTCATCTAAGTTAACTTCATCAAGTTGAATAATTTGCTTACCAGCATGAGAAGTTGGGTCATCAATAGTAAAAGTAATTGTGAAATACAAATCCCCTTCCTTCATAGTGTAAGGAATACCATATTTCAACCAGTTACTGTTAATTACATATTGGCCTAAGGTACCAGTGCCATCAACAGAAGTAGTTTTATGCTTAGTCCAGTGGTCACCCAGCACTTGAACCTTTTCTTTATTTTTCTTGATATTGATCTTCAACTCTTTACAATCAATTAAATTGATAACGTTACCGTCAATAGTAACGGTAACTTTGGCATCTTTTGATGAAATAGTATCTCTACCATGAAGAACTTGTTCTAAAGTTGTTGCAGCCATCTAATTTCCTCCTATCTTACAATTAAGTTCACGTAAAGCTTTTCCATTGCATCGACCGGCGTTACATATAAATCCATTAATACCGCGTCCTTATCATTACCTTGAGCTAAGCTTAAATCACTAGGGTCAAAATCACGGATCATGTTTTGCGACTCTAATCCAGATAAGTAACTCACACGGTTAGCTTTAAATAAATCACGTCCAAAATCATTGTTACTTACTTTACCTAAGAAACTAGTTTCAAACGTTTGAGTAGTATTAGTACAGATTTCATCAAGAGTTCTAATAATACGATTCTTACTAAAGTCCTTAGGCTTAATGCTAGTGAACTTAGTAAGTGAATTGATGTCTTGTTCGATAACCACACGATTACCAGCTCTAGTGGTAAATACAATTTGACCAGCATTCAACGCTTCAATGGTCTTATCATTGTTTAGCTTAGGCTTAGCTTCTGCAGCATCATCAAGTTGAGTGTAAGTTAATGCTTGATCTGGTGTAGCACTAGCACTCATACCAGCAAATCTAGCGGTAGCAATATTAGGAGTAATTACAGTGCCATCGTTAAGCACGTAACCATTCAAAACAGTTGAGATACCTTCATAGTTATAAACCACACCTGTTGCATTAGGCACAACACCGCGAACCTTAATACCAACGTTTTCACGCAAAAGCTTAATTTCTTCAACTAAAAGTTTATGAATGTTGCTTGATTCATCCCAACCTGCAGTAGTTGCTACAGCATAGAATTCATTTTCTAAGTAATCATTCATATCATCTACTACCTTGTTGGTACCATTTGAGCCGCCAGTTAGAGAAACATTAGCGGCAGCTTGAGTTAAGCCGTTAAAGATAGCAGTATAAAGTGGATATTCTCCATTACCTTTTAATTCCTTAGTAACATCTGCTGGATTAGTACCAAAAGTAATATCTACATAGTCATTGTGTACTTCTAATTGCTTTTCGTCAGTTAATTCAGCTGCCGTAATAGCTTTTTTGGTTGCAAGCGGCAAAGTGATCTTAGCTTGATCTACTTGCTTAGTACCAAACAAAGTTGTAACAGTGATGTCTTGAGTATTAGCACTATCAGCTAAAGGAGCAGGAGCAAAACTAACACTAATGTTGTTACCTTGTTCACCTTCATACTTAGCATTAATAGTGTAAACACCATCTTTTTTAGCTGTGGCCTTAACACCACCATCAAAATCATTTAAAAGTAATACTGTTTCAGCATCCTTCAAAGCTTCATAAACTGGAGCCAATACCTTGTCAGTATTCTTATGGCCAGTCAAAGCAGTGAAATCACTGGTAGCAGTTAATTCAATAATACCTTTCTTACCCCAACCTAAAGCTTTATTTTGGAACATCAATAAACGACCCAAAGGTGTGGTTAATACTGGCTTACCATCGCCTTTAACATTGATGTAGACACCAGGTCTTACTTTATTTTGAATTCTCCAAGTTCCACCTGCCATTTATTACATACCTCCTTTAAAGTCTTCAATTGCTTTCTTAGCTTCAGCAATTGTATAAGTTTTGTTATCTTCTAACGCAGCATTAATAATTGCCGTGTTGTTTGTACCAGGGAACAAATTAGCTTGCTTAATTTGAGCCTTAGTGTACTTGACTTCAGCGCTATTCCCTGTTGTTTCCTTTTGTTCTTGCATTTAAATCTAAGCTCCTTTGCTTTGGTGAAAGATCTGGTTTGTACATCCGCAAAACCAGATCGAATTCACACGTTAACGTATGCTCATTAGTATCTATATTGAATTCACGATTTCTTAAATAAGCAAAGTCAGGCAATACCGTTAGATTGTCCATTAGCAGTGCTTCCATCTCATCTAATGATTCATTAGCATTTTCTTCTTGTGGAAAATAAACAACTTGAAATGGCATTTTTCTAACTTCATAATCAAAAAGTTCTGGCTTTAGAGTTGTATTTCCTGCTCTGCCTATAAAAAAACACGGTTCATCAAATCCATTAGGTTGATTTTCCGTGTAAATAGTTGTATTCGGTGAGATACGAGCTAATTCATCCGCTATTCTTTCAATTATTGTCATGATAGTAAATCCCTAAAAGCCCATAAACCAGGTGTTATCAGATCAGGCAATTGAGAATGTATCGCATTCAAGGAATTTCTCATAAAAAATTGACCTGGTACCCAGTTCTTGCCGCCACGAGTTCTGTGGCCACTTTCTACATAGGAAGCATACTCGGTAGGATTGCTAACTCTAATAACCCAGCCACCTCCACTTACAGAAGGGCCTTCAACAGCCCAAGCTTTGCGCAAAGCACCCGTATCGACTGGAGTATTAATTTTAAGCGTTCTGATGGCTTGCACACCAATACGCTTAGCGCTTTGACCAATCTCTTTTTTGAGTTGGCCACTATCTATTCTTCCTTTAACACGACTAGCCCAAGCTTGAAACTCCGCATCATCGACAGTGCCTAAACTCATAAGTAATCACGTCTTTTAATTAAATGTGATGAATGTGAGACTTCTGTGATGTAAATAAATATTGATATATCAACGTTTTAAAGGATTATCACACTCATCACGCTAGTTTTAAAATTATTAATAAAACATACCTAAATAAAATATAATTTACATATTTTATTTAATAGTGTGATGTGTGATGAATTATATATAACTCTTAGAGAGAGTAAGGATAAAGCACATCACATAATCATTACAAACATCACGCTTTTTCATCTCGAATCATTGCTACTTCTTGGTGACTATAGTACCCGGTGTAACCCTTGCTAGTACGCTTGTACTTCGTGGCATTACCATTTTGATCAGTAATATAAATAACCGCCCCAGCAGGAATATCAATACCATTACGGATTAGTAACTTAGCGTTTGCTTCATCAGTGCCAAAAATAGTTTGAGTACCAGCAGATTGCCCTTTAAGAATAACTTTGCAAGGTTCATTTTCTACTATTGTGGTTTCAATACTATTAGTAATATGATTCTTAATTACTTTTTTAGTACCAATGATTTTTGCTTTATCCGTCCATAACAAAGAGGCTACCTTTTTTAAGCCCTCAAATTCGCTCATTCTGGTAGCCTCCTGAAGTTATTTAAGATATTAGTGTAATTATCCGTAATGGGATTTAAACCTTGTAGAGCTACGTAAATGTCACTGACAGGCTTAAATGTAACACTGACATCACCTTCATTTAGTGATTGAATGTTAGCAGCACTCTCGCCATCAAGAAATCCATTTACCTTAATTGCTTGAACTGTCATGTTAACCACTACAGTAGATAATTCATTAGGTAGTTCATCAATTGGAATATTACAGTAATTAGCAATGTCATTCATGATTTTATCAACTGTAAAATCAATGATCTTATCATAATCAGGATTTTCATTATTGTTAGGGATTAACAATTCAACTTGGTCAGCAATGTGTTCTTTATCCATCCAATCACCACCTTATGCTACTTTACTAAAGCTAACAAGTCGTTCTTAGTAGTCTTACCAGAGAAGTCAATCTTATGAGCAGTTAAATAGGCTTTGATTTCTTCAACAGTACTAGCTTCAGTTGGTTTTACATTAGCAGGATCTGCTTTCTTAACAAGCTTTAATGAACCTGATAAGTCTTTAGTGCCAGTAGCATCACCAACAACAACTTCATAACCCTTAGTCTTGGTGCTTAAAAGTAAAACATCATCATATGATTGTTCGTAGTACAAGTAGTTACCTGAAGTTGAAGCAGATGGTTGATCAAATCCAACGAAGCTGTATTTTTCAGGTGCAATTTGAACACCATTAGAAATCAAGAACATTTCAATTTGCTTAGCATCTGACTTAAGCTTTGAACCAACAGTGAAATCAAAAGTAGTTTGCATTAGATCGGATGGAACAACATTAATAGTTACTTCGTCCAATGAGTGAACTGTACGAGTAATAGCTGAAGGATCAGAAATAACCACTGTACGGTTCATAGCATCTGCACGCTTCAAGATTGAATTCATCTTAGGAGTTACGTACAAGATACGGCCTTGAGCTGGAATACGAGCTTCATCGAAGTTACTCATCATTTCATCGAATAACTTAAGAACATTAGTTTCATCGACTGATTCAGTGTGAACCCCATCTTGACCGTCATACTTAACCTTTTGTTGATATAACTTGGAGAACATTTCTCTATCCTTTTCAGGCATCTTTGAATCCAAGTTAAATTGTCTAGTGATGTTAGCAATTGAAACCACCATATTAGTTTCATCAACATCCAATGGATCTACAAGAGTATCCCAATAACGTTCATTGGTTAATTCATATTCATCCCAATCATTGCTGTAGTTAACTGCTGGGCTTGTAATAGTTCTACGTTGACGGTCTTTACGCCCTGCAGTAATTGAAAGACGTGGTACCTTAATATGTTTTGCCCCATCAAATTTAATCATTGCGTTAGATGGTGAATTCCATAAATCTGCACTGTATAAGTGACCATCATAAAAAGCTTGTTCCAATGCACTTTGGTATGCATCAGCATAGTTAATAACTTCTGCCATTTAATAAATCTCCTCTATTTCTTAAAAACGTCAACCATAGACTGAACCAGATCAGTATTAGCAGGTGTTCCATTACTTGGTTCATAGTTCTGCTTAGTGCCCTCATCAAAAATGTATGGTGCAGTTTTGTGAATTTCCTTAATTTGCTCATCTAGTCCTGATAGGTTGCCTTGTTCATCAAGCTTAACCTTATCCATATCCAAGAAGCCTTTGATTGCCTTAGTATCTCTGACCTTGCTTGCACTTAAAGCACGATCAACAGCACTAGTAAGACGTGTTTGATTTAATTTATTAGTAAGATCTGCCGTATCATTCTTATACTTGGTTTCTAATTCCTTGTATGAGTTTGACAGCTCTTCATTATCCTTAGCATTCTTACGTAAATTCTTTAAATCTTTATCACGTTCAGCAATTTGAGCTTTCAGAGCATTGTTTTCTTCAACAATTGCATCATTACCAGACTTAGCATTATTAATATCTTCACCGTTCAAATCCATAACAGCTTTGATTTGATCTTCATTAAGTCCTAAATCTTTAAGTTGATTTCTTTTCATATAAATTCTCCTTACCTTTTACACGTTTTTTACGAGTTCGCCTCTCACAAGGCATACAAAACATACTAATCTAGTGTTGGATGATTACTCGACGGAGTAGTCGTTCAACA
>NZ_PCZD01000026.1:0-24386 GCF_002553975.1 Lactobacillus sp. UMNPBX6 | reverse complement strand
ATTTCAAAATAAAATTGCTTAAAATCGTTGATAACACTTGACTTAGAGTAGAAAAAGAGCAGTTTTACGACTTACTCAGGTCAAACAATTATTAATGTAATGTCCAGTAAACATTAATCCCAAAAGTATTTTTCATAAAATGGACAAACCACACATTTATTAGAGTTCCTATAACTGAAAGCACTATAAAAGCAATTACTACAAGTAAGATTTTCAGCATAATTGTAAACCACTCACTATAGCGTATTTCGTTCCATAGATTTTTCATTTTTTACCTCAAAGTGTTATGAATGTTAGGTATGTGTTATACCCAAAAACATTGATATATCAACGTTTCAGGCAAAACCTAACATCATAACGGTTTTCTATAACTTATTAATATATATATAATATATAAGAATTTATTCTTATATTTTTATATAGTATGTTAGGTGTTAGGTTATACTTATAAACCCTACGGAGAGTAAGAGTTAAGTACCTAACACAAACCTAACAAAACCTAACGCTTTTTACTAGATTTTCTTAAAATTTCAAATATTGGTACAACTTTTCTAAACGGATTAGGCTCTTCTGATTTTGGCGTTTTAAGCGCTTTTCATGTTTCTTTGTAACCCTTGAACTTGTTTCCATTGTTCAAAAGTATAAGTTTTTTGACCGTTTCTTTTAGCCCATTCACTATAAGGCTGGTTTTTTACCCATTTACTTTTACCAGTAATCGGATCTCTTGACCACCTTGTTGGAATATCAGGCAGATCTTTAATGTAAGGAACTGTGGTGCATCTGCAGTAGGGATGTATCAAAGGATAATTAACACCTTCTTTTTTATCCTTAACATTAAAGACACGTTCATCTAAGTGTGCGCAAACATCGCATGTATGAGTTTCTAATGTTGCCAAGTACTGATACTGCTCGATGTCTGAATCTTCATAGAACTCTGCTGTAGCTTTTTCTGCAGCATGTCCCATTTCAGTAATAACTAAACGATGGATATTGGATTTAACTACATCTTGAAACTTATCTCTTAGCATTCGTTCAACACGATTGTAAGAATAGCCCAAAGCTGTGGATCTAAACATAACATCAGTTAACACTTCAGGCATTACTTTAGTGTAACTGTTCCAGATTCTTTTACTAAAATTGCTACCTTGCCAGGGCTGATAAACAATATCCTTTAATTCTTGCTCATTAAAGTGAGCAAAATTAACATCTAAGCCACCTACTACTAAATATTTGTTGTAATTTTCCAATAGGTAAGTATCTTCATACCGTTTGGCTAAACCAATGGCCATATTATCTTCTTCATCGTCAGCATATCTAGCAGCTACCTCTTGATATTGTCTGTACAATTCCTGTAATCTAGCAATTCTAGATTTATAGTAAGCAGAGTTCAATTCTTTTTCATAGCCGCCTGCTTTAGCTTTAGCTTCAAACTCTGCCAGAGTCATATCAAACTTACTAGTATCAATAGAATTTAAATAATCAGCCGCTTCTTTAAGTGACTGATTATTTTCATTAGCATATTTAGTTAGCCATTTCTTAGTTTCTTTAATAAGTTCATTTTCAAGATCCTTAAGACGAGACCGCATAGCAGCTTCATATTCAGCATCAGAAACCATCTCTTTTTGCTTAGCTAGGAAGGCGCGTTCCTTCCAATATTCTTGTGAGTTCATAATTAATCACTAGACTTCTTATTTGCCTTCTCTGATTTATCAGAATCGTTTTTATTATCATTGGAGTAATCTTCATCCTCAAAATCATTAAAGCTCTGAGACGCTCTAAAACCGTCACTATTTTGAATATCGTCTTTTTGATATTTAAGTTCTTGTTGCCAATCATCCACAATAGGATTTGCCTTAGCAATTGCTTCTTTACTTGAGTAATTAGCAACTTCAGCTACTTCTTGAGCCTTAGCTAAATCATCTTGCACTTGGGTTCTAGTCCAAATCTGAGAAATCTTGATGCTGTCAGCATCCCTCATGCCCAAATGATTCATAATAGCTCTCACAAGCTGACTAATGCCACGTCTAAAGTTTGATTCTGTAATACCAGCCTTCAATTCCAAATGTGAATACAGCATCTTAATTGCTACGCCACTGGCATTGCTGCTCTTAAAGTTAGCAGGGTCAATACCTTGACCGTAAAGAAAGATATTTTCTTTGGTGGTCTGCAATACTGAATTTCTAGCTTCAACCGGAATATCAATCTGCAGTGTATCAATTCCTGATTGGTCACCATTCCCCGCATTGTTGAATTTAACAGCCTTATTTTCCTTCAGATCGTGCATGAATTTATCAAGTGATGTGCCACCATAATTCTTTAATACCAGCACTACCTGCTGAATATCATCAATATCATTTAAGAAACCATTGTAAATGTCATCATAGGCATCAATTAGGCCCTTGCATTTCTTAAGTTCTGATAGTTTTAATTTATTCTTAGGAAACGCAATGAACGGTACACGTCCAAAATTATGCTTTAATACGTTACTTACACCAGTTTCATAACCAGCACTCATATCATAGCTAGTAATATTGTTGTATGGTTCAAGGCTATCAAGATTAGAAGTTGGTTGTTTAAAGAATGTAGCTTCTTTTTCATTCCAATATTCATGAACCGTAAATAATTTACCAGTATCAGAATCTAACTGCTTATATGATCTCAATACACCTAACAACTTATTATCTAAAGTAGTTGAGTAAATTGGTGTAATTTGATTAGGTGGAATAATTGCATATCTGAAGTTATTATCCTGATCAACCCAATAATGAAGCCATGCAACACCAGCATTACTTGCATCAATTACTAAGTTATTTACAGTTAAGGCAAAATCATCACCTAATACTTCAGCAATATCTTCATTATATTTTTCATTACCAACATCAACTTGAGGAGGAACAGTAGCCACATACCCCGCTTCTTGATCAACAAGCAATTGATAGAAGTTTGATGGCACACGGTTATCAGCATGACGCAATGGATCATCCTTGCCGTCCTTATTCAACTTGGATTTACCATCGTTTCTGTTTGTAATATCAGTTTCATTTCTATAATATTTCAATGCACTCTCATAACGATTCAAAAAGCCAGCACGTTGTGTGCTGGTATTTTTGATCAGTTCTTGCATTTGTTTTAATTCCAAGGGATGTAACCTCCTTTCGCATTCTTTGAATAAATTGCATAACGTAAAGCGTCCAGTCGGTCGTTATGTCTCACATCGTTTTCTTTTAAAGGTTGCCCTGTGTTCTCATCCCAGGCATATTGATAAATTTCATTCATTAAACCTTGAGAACAAGATTCAGCAACAAAGAATTTACCTTCACGCATCTTCTGTGCAACACACTCAATACCAGGCAATACATTCTTATTGGCATTGATACAGTTAATACCTGCTGCTTGAAACTCATTAACATTATCAGGACGAGCTGAATCAGCATAAAAAATAAGATTGCTTCCAAACTCATCTTGTAAGTTCTGTGCAATCTTGACCCAATAATTAATAAATTTATGCTTCTTTGTATAATCTCTTAAAACATAAGTATTCCCTTGATCATCATCACCAAGTAGCAAAATAGGATTAGGGTGTTCATAACCCCAGTCAACGCCACAGTAATAATGCAAGCCTTCTGGAATTTTATTATCAGGAATAACCATTGTATCTTTGTTGAAGTCCTGATAAACAATACCTTCACCAGTCACCCACAAGCCTAAAACAGAGCGATCATAAAACATCCCTGATGGTGTTGTTGCTTTCTTGGTTTCAACATAACGTTTACTCAAAAAAGTATTATCATCCAAGACAAAATGATTACTAATAATTTGTTTTGAAGGATTATCAATGTAATCTTGCTTTAACCAATGTGTCGGAATATCAGGGTTAGTATCACAAATAACCCGACCTTCGCCTTCAGAACATCTATCACGAATTTCTTCAAATACTTTTTCATTTGCTAAGGATGCTTCATTGATATAAGCACCATAAGCACTAGACCCACGAATACCACGTAAACCAGCTATTGTACCGGTATAAGCAAGAATAATGGTTACGCCAAATAAATGTAAATTACCAATAGAGTCTTGTTCTGGAATTAAGTCAAAATCATTGAATAAAGGATTCAAGACATTATTATAAATATTCTTTTTTGAAGTTCCTGCCAAAATATATAAAGGATCTTTTACCTTATCTTTATCGGCTAATTTACGAACTCGAATCAAAGACATAATAAAGCAATAATTATTAGCAACTGTTTTACCCGAACGAACAGCTCCATAATTAATCATTAAGCTCCAGTCTTTATTATTAATAAATTGATTAAGAACCATTTGTTGCTTTTGAGTAAAGTGTTTATTCAGAACTTTCTTTAAAAGCATCTGCTAACTCTCCTATCAATTCAATCACTTTATTTTCCTGACCATTGTTACTACCTTGCAAAGCTTTTACTTTAGCTTCTGTTAAATCAGCATCAGCATTAGCTTTACGAATTCTAGCTTTATCTAGTTCTGGAGTACCATTATCGCTAAATAAACCAGCTCGCTTAAAGACGGTTTGGATGGCTTGAAGTTTAACCATTGCTGGTACCTTCTTACCATTAATTAGTTTCATCAATTCTCTAACGGAATCAGGCAAGGCAGTATCAAGAACAGAAATAGCGTATTCTTGTTGAGCTTGTTTAAATAGTGGATCATTTTTCCATTTATAAATTGCCCGATCTGATACATTCAGTTCATTGGCTATTTCTTCAATTGTTTTATCATTTTCAAACAGCATTATTACGGCTTTTTGCCGTTTCTTTGTTAATTTTGAAAATGCTACTAAATCTGAACTTTTATGAAAATCTTTCAAACCATCTCACCACCGCCTTTAGAGTAAAATAAAAAGCCAGCTTTGCTGACTTAAATTAAAACCTAGGATGGACTTGCACCATCATTGCTGACTTAGAATGTCATGTTTTATCTAATTAAACTACTAGGTTTCTTAATCGTATTAAGAATTAAATGATCTGGCCGGGACTTGCACCCGAAATACAAAGAATGTGGTTTACAATTAGCCTACCAGATCAGCACCTAGGTGTTGTTTTACGATAATGTAAAATCAAAAGTCAACACCCAATAAGATACATCGGAATCGAACCGATAAGAGAGAACAGAGGGCATTTAATTCTCACGCAGTGATCGCCATACGCCTAACTCACCATTGGTTAGCTGTATCCTACAACAGACTCACCAGGAATCGAACCTGAAACGCCAGACCCTTTTTATCGTTAACCGCTGTCGCTTTACCATTAAGCTATGA
This sequence comes from Lactobacillus sp. UMNPBX6, assembly GCF_002553975.1. Lineage (NCBI taxonomy): Bacteria > Bacillati > Bacillota > Bacilli > Lactobacillales > Lactobacillaceae > Lactobacillus > Lactobacillus sp. UMNPBX6. The sequence continues at coordinate 19,096 of NZ_PCZD01000026.1, read as the reverse complement.
GTCTAGATATGCTCTTTGACAAATAATTTTGAAAGGACATCTAATGATGCATTCTCGCGTAGCAAGAACTAAGCAATAGCCTTATAAGCGCATCTGGACTTACACCAGAACCACCGCACTCATAAGTCGGACGTGTCTTTTTACTCATCAGAGTTTTTACGCTTGCCTACTTTATATTTAAGAGAAGCAACTTATTTATTGACGCTTGCTAACGTCATTAAGGATGATGCAGGATTTCCACCTGCCCCGTGTACACATCGGTTGTAGTCAATTGATACAATTTTACTTATAAATTTCACGTACAAATATCATCCTTGAAGAAAAATAAATTGTTATTTATCGAAATCTTTGGGGAGGTATTTCCTAAATTCTCGACAATACATATTATGGACGAAATCAATCAGACCGCGTTCAGTTTAATTTCAGTAAAAAATCAGTTAAGATTCAGTCGAGTTTCAGTTAGATTTCAGTACATTTTCAGTAGAACTAGGAAAAACATGTAAATCAATACGATCTTCTTTTTCCCATTCAAATTTATCTAGCGTTCTAACCCAACAATCAGCGAACTCACATAAAGCTTTTTGCTTTAATTTTGGAAAAGAATCATGATCAATAAAAAGTTCTTGTCTAATTTTCCAAGTTCTTTCTTGCTTAATGTAATACTTAATTAAGATTTGTGGAGAAATGCCATAGGTTTGGTCCATTGTATATCTAATAGCTTGCAAGGCTTCCATCGCTTCTAACCCGTGTTGAATTTTATTTTCAGTACCGTTCATAGCACTTTCATGAGAAGGCGCGCTATCGAATTTAGGACTAGATAGATTAATCAAACTAACTCCTGCTTGCATTGCCAATCTAGTAATTTGACCTTTTAAAAAGGCGTCAACATTATCAGCAGTTTCAATTGAATCTGGCATTTTCCATAAAGACATTTGTATCACTCCATATTTTTTAAATATTCTTTGATCGCTTTAGTTGCAATAACCGAAATAGGTTCATTAATTGACTTACTATAAGCGCGTAGCTCATCATAAATTGGTGCATCAATAATAATTTTCACTTGTATCACTTCCTATTCATCATAACCGTAGCCTACTAAACCACCATCCACAATCATGAGAGCATCTTTAACGCTTCGTGCAATTCCATGAATTACATTGTGAGACTGCAGCATTTTATGAAAGCGCATTTGGTCCGGTCTAGGTTTGCCTGTTTTAGATTTAACCTCAATGTAAAACACTTGATTATCTACCCAACGCCAGCCATATAAATCAGGATGACCTTGAGGGGGTCCAGCATCAAACCATCTATGATCAATTGTTTGAACTTTACCTACATTGGTTCTAAAAGCGGCACATTTGTGTTGCCATAAAGCCACCAGTATCTCTTTCTGGATTTCGTGTTCACTAACCATTTAATTTTCACTCTTTTGTTTTTCAGGTAATAGCTCGGTTTGACTAGCTTCAAGGTTAACCATTACAGGGCCTGAAGAAATCTCACTTAATTGATCTAATACAATGTCCTTGGTATCTGCTGTTAAATTTACAGTTACTAAGCCATTCTTAACCTTGAAATTATCGATTTCTGCTTTAAATTGAATAATCTTTCCGTGCATTATTTTTCCTCCATTAAATTACGTCCGCACATAGGACAAAATCTTATATATGCCATTACTTCATATTCATTATTCGGCAAAATAAATTTTGACCATAGTTGATTTCCATGTTTGATTTCTAAAATGCTTCTTCTTGTGTAATGAACTAAATCATCACGAATTCTTTTAACCCCTCGACAGTATGGGCATTGTTCTTGTTCGTTAGTCATTACTTAATTTTCTCCCACACATAGGGCAAAATTTAATAACTGTTGCATCGCCATCACTTGAATAAAACTCATTGTTAATAGCCTGCCTTTCTGAAAAAGTCATCTATTTCCTTATTAGTAAGTATCAAGTCACCGACTGCTTGCTCAAGTTCTTTGGTAAAATTGTTTATATTTTGTTGAATTTTAGTCTTGTCAAAGTTAAAACCTGCAATTGCAGAGTTTCTTACGACTATTATTTTTTGTTCTTGAGTTGGGTTGGTCATTTGAAACATGGAAACATCTTTATAATTTTCAGTAGACAGTTTATTTGTTAAACCATCAAAAAAATTATATTGAATGTCTCCTTGAAAGCCATACAATTCTTGCCAGCTTGCTTTGCTGTCAACAGTTATGCTGCAAGGTGGCATACCTGTTGTGAATAACAAATCAGCTCGACAAATTCTTGCATCAACATATTCATGCAAAACTTGTTTCAGTCTTTGATTAATTAGCTCTTGCCTTTGTTTCTTGCTGTCTCTTTCTGCCTTATCGACTGTCTCTTTGTCTTGAAAGTCCTTAGACTTCATGTATTTGATGAGATAGTCATAATTTGCCAATCTTGTTTTATCGACTTCTGTCTGCACTTTCTTGTTTTTAATATCTGGCACAACACGGTCAAGATAATCTTTGAGAACACACAAATCCTGTGCAAACATTGAGTCAACAGTTTTTTTAAATTTTTCCTTACTTTTCTTTGATATTAGGTATCCTTGACCACGGTCAATATCATGTTTGTTCATTTTTAAGCACCTCACTTGTCTTACACTTGTTTTGTTAATTTTCGAATCTGGTCCAACTTTTTAGCAAGATCATCAACAGTGTCATTTGATTCATGACCCGTTAAAACGTAGATTTGATTCATCAGGTCAATCAGTCTTTCTCGCTCTGCTTCATCCTGATCTGCTTGCTTATGCCACTTTGTAGCTTTTTCATGATAATAATTAGCCTGATTTTGATAATACTTAGTCAGATCTTGTAATTCTTTTATGTCATCGGTCATTTTCATGCTCCTTCATAAATTCGCACGCTTTCATCTCTGCATGCTTTAAATAACTCATAACGATCATTAAAAACACGTGTTAAATTAAGAAAACATGCCATTCTTCTGCTTTTTTATCTGGATTAATCTTGATCTTCATTGCTATAAATACTCAATAATAATAGTTGCCTTAACTCTCATCACATGATCGAAGTATTTACTAAGATCATCTTTTAAAGAAGAAATATCTGAATATTTTTTATCCCAAACCATATCTTCATTTGCACTTTGGTCACGCAATATATCTAGTCTGTAACTGTCTCTATTCGAAACTTCGGCACGAGAAATTTTTAATAGACTAAAAATTTTTGGATTACGGCCCCAGCACTTTAAAACTGTTCCATAGCCCCACTCTTTACTGTTGCCATTAGTTTTATCAATTATCTTCATCTTGTTCTCCTTCTAAATCCTTGATATAGCCATTTTCATGCTCCTTTTGTGTTTCTTTTAAAAATTCTTTTTTCGCTTCATTTGTCAAAAATTTAAGCGTTAGCATAGTAGCATTTAAGCTTAAATAAAGCTTTCTGGTATTAACTTTATGTCCTTTGTTCCAATGTTGTTGTTGTCTTTTAACATCACTTAATTCAGATTCAACAGTTTTGATTCCTTCATTAAATAACTCTTTATCTTCTGTCATTTTCATGCTCCTTCAAATACATTCAAAACAGTATTTTTAACTTTCTTCATTACAAAAGCTTTTTCCATAACCTTAAAAGATACTTGTCTTTTACCTTTATCATCCGGACCTACTTCAACAATTAGGGCTTGATGATGTTCAAACGGTAAAAATATAGAAAAATTATCCTTCTTTTTATTTAGTTTGCCTTCCTTAACCAATTTATCTGTATATTGATAAATTAGTTGTACGGCACTGTCATAACTAATTTGTTTCATTTTCATGCTCCTTACTCGTACCTGTTACACTACAACCCCATGGAACTATTCTGCAGAACGGGCACTGAATTACAGCATCACAGTCTTTTTGCAAAACTCTAAATTTGTGATGACAATTAACGCATTCGAATTCATACCAATAATCTTTATTCATTTTCATGCTCCTTTAGGTACTTCAAAGCTAAGATTGAATATCCAGCCATATCTAAAAGCGTATCTTCTAAAGATTCATCATTTTCTTTAAGCTCACCACGCTTAATTAGATTGCAAATACGGTTAAATTTATCAGACAACCGCACTGCGATAACAGTTTTACCGAATTTATCAACCGATTCAGTAAAGCTATCACCATAAGCATCATTTTTTTGTTGCAAGGTGTCTGCTAGTTTATCTGTGTAGAATTTAAACGGATTCGATGTTTTAGTTCTGTCAAATTGAGTTAATAATTCGTCAACTTTATTAGCCATTAATAATCACATCGTTTTAATTTACTAGTTAGAAATTTTCTTTTTAATTCAAGCCCTACATCGGCAACGGGAAGAGCAAATTTAGCTACTAAGCCATTAACACCAGAATCATTCTTATACTTATCTCTCAAGTAAGCATTTTTAATGATAGCTTGATTAATGTGATAGATTTTTAAAGCTAATTTTTTCTTTCTAATTCTGCGTTTCATTGAATGTCCTCCAGCTTATAAATAATTATCAGGGCCACCAACACCTTTATAAAAATACTTGTTAGGAATAGAAACATCTACAATTACTTTTGATGCCATACATTCTATATACTCACCATTTTTATCCTTTTCCTTATAAACATAGGGTTTTACTTCAAGGCTGTTAATTACAGTGCCCTTGTATTCATCTAGCCAGTCTTCTAATTTTCCCAGCTCTGGTTCATCAAAATAAACATAAATATATCGTGAACGATTACCATCATCTTGAAAAAGTAAATTTGGATCTTTAACTAACATTTTTTACCTCCATACCGTGATGAATGTGATGTCACCGTGATGTTAACAAACGTTGATATAGCAACATATTCAACATTTCTCACACTCATCACACTCTTTTGTAAACTATTAATAATACACGGGTACTATATATATTATTAATAGTTATTTACTTATTTTATTTATTACTGTGATATGTGATGTATTTTATATAACTCTTAGAGAGAGTAAGGCTGAAGGGCATCACACTTTCATCACAAACATCACATTTTTTTGAATCCTCTTGAAGATTTCTTAGAAATTGGATCATAACCACTAGCACCAACTTCAAAATCCATATGACTCATTACATAGCGCATAGTCCTAATATCTTTATCTTTAATTTCTCTACCTAATCCAACCATCAAAGCTCTACGCATTTCTTGATTAGAAATAAATTTACGATCTTTGAATTGACCATCTAATAAGGTCTTAACTTCATCTTCAACTTCTGAAGTGGCTAAGAATTGTTTACGATTGTTTGCTAAAATAGCCTCTTGCTTAGGCGAAAGCTTGAAAGGATCCTTTGTGTGTTTCCAAAGATATACAGCTTCACCCCAGACTTGATCAATTTCATCCTGTTTTAGTCCTTCAACAGGATGAACTCTTTGACGCTTGCTATCACAGCGAATAGATAAAAATCTACGATCACCCGATTTATCTTTTAAGTGTTGAACTTCATTAGTAGTTCTAGCCATTACAAAACCTTTATTGAAAGTCATGATGTATTTACCATATGAAGGTCGGTATCTGAAGACTTGTTCTGTGATGAATTTCTTCACAACTTCAAATGAACTCTTATTTGAAGCAGTCATTTCATCATCATTAACGATTAGAGCGTTTTTAAGTTCTGCTTTATCATCTTTATCAGTAAACGAATTGAATTGGTCAGTATAGAAGCCACATGGTGCAATTTCTCGTAAAAGTGTAGTTTTACCAATTCCTTGACCACCTACAAGGTCAAGGACATAATCAAATTTAGTTAGTGGATTATATCCTTTAGCCACAGCTCCCATGAACCACAAACGCACTGTTAATTTAGTAGCCTCGGAATCATCAGTACCAAGATATTTCTGCAAAAAATCATCGAGACGTGGTTTCTTGTCCCATTTAGTTAAGCAAGTTTCAAAATAATCAATTACTGGATTATATGAATTAGCTCTAGCAACTGAATCAATCACTTGACTAACTAAGTTGGTTTTAAATGTAACTTTATAATCAGGACAAACCGAGATATAAAGAACAATATCATTAACCACACCATCATTTAATTGACCTTTTTTTAATACAATTTTTGGAATACCCTGTTTAGTTAAATCCAGTGTTACATCTTTGACTACATCAATTTCATCAGTAAAACGATTAAATCTAAGAATGCCCTTTAAATTAGAATCATGTTGTAAAATCAATGCAACGTTTTTAGTACTAGTGGTTTTAATTGCTTCTTTATCAGTCAAATCAAAATTTAGTTTTGGCTTTTTATTATCTTGATTAATTTTTTGGACCTTAGATTGATCTAACGTTTTTAATTTACTCAATTTATACTTCTTCGCCTCATTTCTTTATCCAACATGCTTTCACATGTCTTATAAACTTCATCATTACTTAATTTATCTTCAGTATTATTATTAGCAATCACAGCTAATTGATACGCTTTGTTGGGGTCAACACCACGGAATAATAAACCACCCATAAAACTGGCCAAAGCATTATTTCTCCCACCAGTTTTGCCTAAACCATCAATAATTTTCTCAAATAATTGTGCAGTTGCTGATTTATCCTTAGATGTATAAGCACCCTTCAAATCATCATCTACTGGAATTTGCTCTTTTTGCTTTTCAAGAATTAAATCAATCAATCCTTGAGGCGGTTCTTTCATTGGCTCATTGTTTAACCATTTGTATTGTTTATCTCCTAACATCGATGGAGCAACAACAACGTAATTATTTTCGTGAGCCTTTAAATCAACCGAAGGCAAAAATCCAATATTTTGTTGAATCTTAACCTTAGACGGTTTAGTAAAGAAGAAGTGAAAACCATTGTGGGCAGTTCTTTCAGTTAATGTATCTTTGAACCATTCATCATGATTTAAAGCCTTAATTGATTCCATTCCATCAACTTCACCACCATGCCTATCTACATCAATTACAAAGAATTTATCAGTTTTTAAAGCAATGTTAGCAGTAGGATATTTCTTCCATATTTCACGGATTTCTGTGTTTGTAAGTGGTGGTTTATCTGCAAATTTAATTAATGGGCGTTTATTGCTGCCAATTGGAATTACTGAGAAACCATGTTCCGCATAAGATAAAGCATAATTAACTAAGTTGGGATGCATGTCACCACCTCCATAACAAATAGAAAATCAATATAATTCCGATGAGCCAGATAATTCCGCTTAAGATTACATGCATTAGAATTCATCCTCATTATAGCCATAGTTAATGTTTACCTTAGGTTCTGGCAACTCTACATATGACTTAATAGAATTTTTCTTAACGGTCCAATTAGTCCAGTATGGATCTTCACCGCAACCTGGATACCATAAGCCATTTCCATGGCTCTTTTTAACTGCTGTTTCAAAAGTTAAGAAATCCTCTCTGTGTGAGATCTGCATATTCTTAACAATTTCTTCTGCACTAGCTGTTACATACAATGGATAAACTTTAGAGCCTAGTACACACATGATTTCAGTTTTTGGATATTTAATATTCATTATTTATTTCCTTTTTACTTACCAAATGGAAGATCATCATCAGTTAATTCGATACCATTATTTTGATCTTTAAATGGATCCTGGTTATCATCAACCTTTAATTCTTTAGGTTGTTCTGCTTTTCCAAATTCATAATTTCTGTAAGGATGATCAGGATTTTTCTTGTTTGGACTTTCTTTAATAGTCATGGTTAAAACCTTACCCTTAGCTGGTGTTAATACCTGAACTAAATCTTCATAAGCGTCAGTTTCATTTTCATGGTTAAAACATGAATCAGGGATTGGAGTATCAACCATTTCACCAATAACTTGAAGCATTGAAATAGATCTAGCTAACACAAATTGAGGCATTGGCTTTCCTGTACTAGTTACTTGTGCAAGTGTTGGGAAAACTGATTCAGTTTTGCCATCATACTTACCTTCAATAACTAAGAAGCTTAACATTAAGAAATCACGGTCACCTTTTACATTGTGAGTTACTCCATCAAGACTAACTTTGTAAGTTCCTGCTGGAATGTTTTCAAAGGCGTTGTATTCTTTACCTTTTTTAGGATCAAAATCTGATTTCTTAACTTCATTTAATGCATCTAATAAACTCATTTTTATTTACTCTCTTTCTTTTGTTGTAACTTTTCTAAGTCTTCTTTTTTAAACATGCCACTACAGCTTTCAAGTAGTTGTAAGATTCGATGATCAGTAATATTAGCTGGATCATACATGGTTCTTAAAGCCTTAACCTCTCTAAAGTAAGAAGCATTTTGACCATCACCAATCTTTTTTGTTCTAATAACCACATCGCAGTTACCATTTACGATGTTGTAATATTTAGTTTTAAGTGATGGCTCATAAGTAGTAGCACCAGTGCTTTCATCCGTGATAGCTAATTCACGGCTGATGTAAATTACATTGAGTGGTAATGCCTTAAGATCCATTACAAACTGTTGCAAGGCTGTATTAAACATTGCATAGCCTTTGCCATAAGGAATATCGCTTAAGGCTTGTACACCAGCATCTAAACAAATAGCCTGTTCGATCATTACACAAATATCATCAATTACATCAATGACAACTGTCTTAAATTGTTGATCTACTGGACGTTTAGGATTTTCTACTTGAAGTGCCGTGATAATATCATCAAGTTGTTTAATAGCAGATTGTTCAAGCTTTCCTTGAGAATTACGAACATTTCTAATTTGAATACTTGGTGCGCTTCCTTGCTCTGAATTTCCATCAGTATTCAAGATCAGTGGATTAGGGAAAAAGCTTGAAAAATAGCTCTTACCGCTCATAGTCGCTCCCCAGATAAAGAAGTTATGTGGTTGTGATTTAGGTTTTAATGTTTGAACTTTAGGTAATTGGATCATTTTAGTCCTCCTTATACATAATCAATGCTGAAAAAGTTGTTACTAATCCTGCATTACCCTGACTAGAATCAGTTTGATATTTAATATCAATAACTTCTTTATCTTTAATAAACTTGTTAATTTCATCTTCAAAATCACGTCTATCGATAATGCTAGTGATTTCTGTAAAAATTTTTACTTTCATTGTCTTTCTTTACTTCTTTTAAAAGCTCAATAGAACCAAATGCTCTATCCATGTTATCTGCAAATTCCTTCAACCTTTCTGGATCAGCTGATCGAATGTTTCTTTTAACTTCTTTGTATGAAAAGCCAATTGTTTCAGCCATCTCTAGTGCAAAACACATAATTGCATTAAGCCGATCTCTATCAGTAACATGAGCAAAATTATTTAAATCATCACGGCTAGTAATTAAAATTGTGCTGGCTAAATTCAATATTTTTTGTTGGTCTTTATCGTTAACTTTCATCTGAAATATCCTCTAATTTAATGTTTTGAGCTTTCATAATTTCATGAATAAAATCTATAGCTTCTTGTTTGGTTGGAAACTTTAAATCATAGATTTCTTTATCAATACCTTGTAAATAAGGAACTGATACACCATAAATATCAGCTAGCTTCTGCCACATTTCTAATTTAGGTTCACGTTTACCTGTTTCATACTGACTTAACGTATTGTTGGCTATTCCAGCAACCGTTGCGGTTGCAATTAACGTATATCCCTTTTCTTTCCTAACTTCTTTTAATCTATTCATCTTTTAATCAATCCTCTTCTCTTAGCCATAAACCATGCCCATCCCGGCTTATATGAATGCAATTTTGCATAAGCCTGTAATTCTTTCATTGAATGTAATTCATTAACTTTTTTATTAGCTACGCTCTTTAGCAAGTCACTTTTAACAATTTCATGAATTGCTTTTTGCCGCTCCTTAGAAGCTTCAACTAAGTCCACATCACTAACTGGCTTTGCTTCATGAACTTTGATAGGCTTGCCGCAAATTGGACATTTACCATCTTTAACTTCACTAGCTTTAACCACCGCAAAACAATAATCACAAGTAACAATCGATAAACCGGGATCTTTCAGCAATGTTTTACTTTTTTGTTTACCCGATTTAATGGCTTGCTTCCAGTCACGGTCATCATCAGGATAACCAAACGACTTAAAGTTATTAGCGTGGTCAATGATGATTGCTGTCTTACCAGGTCGCGGGTTTAAGCATCTCATCGAAAATTGCAGGTACAGTGCTAGTGATGCTGTAGGTCTAGCCATAATCACACAATCGACATTTGGCAAATCTACACCTTCAGTGAATAAATTTACGTTAACTAGTATCTTAATTTCTTGATTGCGAAATTTTCGCACCGCTAGATCACGTTTTTCTTTCGGTGTCGTTCCATCTACTTCAACTGCAGAAATACCTTCAGAATTAAATTCAGCGGCTATCTTAATAGCTGAATCAATTGAATAGGTATAAACGACAGCTTGCATCCCTGGTGCGATTCGCTTGTACTGCTTAACGATATGACCAAAAATTTTAGTACTCATTGCTTGCTGCATTGAGTCATTGGTAAAGTCACCAGTACTGCCACGTTTAAGTAATTTGCTATCGAAATCACCTGGTGGCTGAAAGTATCTAAACGGTGCTAGGAACCCTATATCAGTTAGTTCATGGATTGATTGACCAACAATAATATCATCAGCTATCTGATCTAGCTGCATTCTTCCTGTTCTGTGTGGTGTAGCAGTAAACAACAACACAATGGATTTAGGAAATTTACTCAAAATCCTTTGATAGCTTTTAGCTAAAGCATGGTGAGCTTCATCAACTAGAATCACATTAGGTATCGGTAATTTGTCTACTCTACGAGTTAACGTTTGAACCATTCCCATTGTGGTGAGATTCATTTCTACACCTTGTTCTTTAAAAGTCTTAACTGCCTGATCAAGAACTTCTTTACGATGAATCAAGAACATTACACGGTTATTATTTTCAGTTGTTCTTCTGGCAATTTCTGCCATTACTCACCGTTTTTCCTGTTCGTGGTGGGCTTTGAACGATAATTACACGATGATGATTTTTCATAGAATCAACGATCTTATTAATTAAATCTGTTTGATAAGGTCTTAATTCGTAAATCTTAACCACGATCCTTCCATAACTTAGCTACCATATTGAATGACTGATAGTCTTTTCTTTTAACTGCTCTTTTGCCTAAATAACGGAGCTGTGCTTCAAAACTTTCATGGTGTCTGTAGGCTAATCTGTAAACTATTGTTTTGGCTAAATGTCGATCATCAGCTTTAGCGGCACGATCAAATAATTTAGCTAAATCCTTATTTGAAAATCCTTTAAGGCTAATTTTCATAAAACACTCTCAATCTGTTTCAAATCCAACCGAACAGCTTCAAGATAATTCTTAATAACTGCTGGATTACCTGTTTTAGCTAATTCCTTTAAACCAAAGATTGCATCATTAACGGAATCTTCAATCATCTCTGATTTACGTTTGATTTCATTCCTTTGTTCATCTAGTAATTCTTGAATTTTACATGCCATTTCATAATCAGTAATTTGATTATTTTTATTTGCAGCTTCAGCAATCTGATATAAAACAGTTCTAGGTGGCATCAGTGTTTTTCTACAGATAAGTAAAATTTCATCCATGGCATGAGTAATATCTTCTTGTTTAGCAAATTTGCTAAAGCCTTCCATTTGTTCTGTAATATCAATTTCTGCTTTAATCATTTGATTGTAGTTCTCCTATTGCGTTTTAAATGAGCGCCCTTAATTTGCTTGCCTTTTTTAAGATCTTCATAAATCAATTTCTTGTTTGGCTTAACAACTTCAGAGCAAACAATGTAATCAATTGGCAATTTTTCAGTAGCTTCAACAATTACAGAATCTTTATAGTTTCGTGGTTTGAGAATATGGTTTTCAGTTTGAATTTCTTTTTGACCACTATCATCAATGGCATGAGTAAGGAATTCTTGAAGTCTTTCATTCTGATTTTTAATAGAAGTTTCAACATCACTTAATTGACGTTTCTTTTCTTTCAACCATTGAAGTTTCATATTGTTTTCTTCAATCCAAGTGGCCACATTATCAAGTTTTTCATTTCTTGGAAGTTCCAAACTTTCAAGTGTGTCCTTTAAAGTTTCAGGATCAAGATCCTTTTCTTGAACTTGTTTAATGGCGTTGTTTAACTCAAATACATTCATTGTTTTTACCTTTCTACCTAATCGTTGGCGCGATTAGTTTTTTTAATTTGGCCATCGCTTACCGCATCAGTGGTAGCCCATAATTTTTCAATTGTTTCTTTGCTAAGTTTCATTTTTATCTCCTATGAAAATAAATTAATGATTGCGTCCCAGAATCCATATGATAAAAGGCTTAAACCTAAAAGCACTACAGCAATAAAGATTTTAAAAATTGTGTCATCCATATTGATATGATTTTGATGAATTGGCTTATTAAATTCACGGTAAAAATTCTTATTTTGCATCCCAATCTATCTCCTTTCTATGCTCATTCATCCAAATAGCAGCTGGATATTCAAAGATTGTCATTTTACCTCCTCTACCTGGATGAATGTTTGAACACCAATCTGGTTGAAACGGATAAAGAATATTTCTTTTTACCCAAGCAGCTCCGTGTGGTTTGGCATATTTCTTTGCAAATTCATCAATACTAATGGTTTTTCCAACTATTTGATTTTCTGGAACATAACCACGTTTCTTCATAATTAGATCAACTACTTGTTCTAATGAAGAATCTTCAATTGCTAATTGCATGTTGATCACTCCTTAGCTAAGAAACAAATTTGTGAAGTATTGTTGACCATTACCAGTGATTTTAGGAGTTTTAACAATACGAGTACTGTTTCCATCCACAATGGTTCTTTCTTTAATTTCAAACAGCTTTAGATTCATACTCTTTTGAGTTGGCATATTGTAATCAGTACCTTTTCTTTTAATCAGGTATCCATTTGCTCTTAGCCATTTAAAGAATCTGTTTTGACCAGTGTTAACACCGTTCTTTTTTAAGATTTTAGCCATTTCACCTACCAGGATTGAAGTTTCACTTGCTGTAATAGCATCTGCAAGCATGGCTTTAGGCTTCATTTCTTCGATTTGAATATCCTTTTGCTTGAGTTGATCTGCTGCTTGTTGAAGTAAATCTGCTAATCCGTTCTTGTTGTGGACAACATCGAATGCTTTTTCATCGGTCATATAAGCACCATGTTTTCTAATTGCAGGTAACACTTCACTTGTTACCCAGTGCTTAAATTTCTTTGCATTGGGCATCTTGCTTGAAAGAATCAATGAGTAGAGACCAGATTCATTGATGACTGTTACTTCTCTATTTTGACCTGCGTACTTGATTTGAGTACGGAGCTTGTCTTCATCATCAACATGGTCAACTACCGCATTACGATAATTGGAATAGCCCAAGATCTTCGCTACATCATTTCCCACTAAGTAAGGTTCATCGTTAATCTTTAAAGTTCTTACTTTATTTCCTTCAAAATCGAATAATTGTAAGCTGTTCATTTATTCCACCTTCTATTCCATTCCTAAAACCTTGTAAATCTTCTTACGGATCTCAATTGACTTAGGATTTGTATTACCTTTGATAGCCAAATTTACTTTGGTACGACTTTCACCAATTAAATTAGCTAATTCGGCTTGAGTCATATTTTTATCAAGTAATCCCATTTTGATCTGACGTTCAACCTGTTTTTTTGCTTCTTCTAACTTTTCTTCAATTGGCATATATTTCACCTCGATTTTTTGATGTTCAACTTGTTTAGAAACTTGTTTCAAAATTTGTTTAGAAGCTATTGACATTATTTAGAATATTTACTAATATCAAGGTATAACAAATAAGCAATAAAACGTATCCCCATACTTTTTATATTGTCTTATTTTGTTTTTAAAATTTATTTCAAAAGTTGTTTCATAACTTGCTGACAGATATTATTATTGCGTAAATTTTCTAAATAGTCAACACATTTTTAGAAGATTTTCTAAATAAATCTGTCAAGGATTGGAGAAACCTTGATATGATTGAATTTGAAAGAACAAAAGAATTAGCAAAAACTAGAAAATTATCACTAAGAGAAGTTAATGATAGATCTAAATTAGGCACTAATTCTATTTATAAATGGAAAAGCAACAAGCCTGGTTCAGATGCTTTAGCCGCTGTAGCTAAAACATTAAATACAACCACCGATTATCTAAAAGGTTTAACTGATGATTCTTCATTACCTACCGATGATTCATTTTCATTGGATGATAACAAACCAGTAATGTATCACGGTTATAACGTACCTGATAAATATTTAGATATGATCCGTGGCTTAATGGACGCAGACATTAAAGAAGGTAAAGCTGATAAGCATGAATGATTTGATTGAGTATCTTTTAAACTATGCTTTCGATTGCGGAATTGGTTATAAATTAGTTCGTGCAGATCCTTATGATCCTTCATTATCTTTAAAAAAGCATAATTTAATGGTGATTAACCTAAATTGGCATAATCAATCTGAACTGCCTTTTATCATCGGTCATGAAATTGGACATTTTATTTTAGGTGATAAAGGGATCTTATATTATAGTAGTTTTGCTGGTCAGAACTCTGAAGAAAAATCAGCTGACTTATATTCCTTAAATCTACTATATGATTATGCTTGTAGCCGTGGACAATACTTTGAAGAACCAGGACAATTCTTAACAGCATATGGTATACCATCAAGGATGGCTGAAGCTGCTAAGAATTTATTTGATCACAATGATGATTAAACATAGTCCAATAACTGAAGACTTTAAAAGCTGAATATCTATTTTATGGAGGAATAATATGACAACTGAAATTAACAGTGAAGAAAAGGCTAAGCGTGAAGAATTTGCTAATTTGTGGATCACTACACATAGTAATGAAATTCCATCTGATAGCATTCCTTTTGTAAAACAAAAATTGGAAGATTTACCTACTAACAGACAAACCACAATACAAGCACTTAATCTAAAAAATCCTGTAATAGCTCTATTGCTTTCATTATTCTTTGGATGCCTAGGCATTGATCGATTTTATAATGGTCAAATTGGGCTAGGTATTGGAAAACTGCTAACTTTAGGTGGTTTGGGCCTTTGGACTATTATTGATTGGTTCTTAATCATGGGAGCTGTAAAGAAAAACAATCTGAATAAATTAACTCTTGTAATCTAAAACAAAAAAAACTCACCTACTGCGCCAACAGTAAGTGAGTAATTAAATGAGCTATGCCAATAGCTCTAAAAATAAATGTATTTGAACAAAACCCGCCAAGGCTTTGCTATACCCTATTTTAGCAAAGTTTTGGCTAGAATAGGAGTATTTATTATGGCAAATATTTATAAACGTGGTAAAACTTGGACTGCTCGTTTTACTAAAAGAATTACACAATGGGACCCAGAAAAACAAGCTATTGTTTCAATTTTAAAGCAAAAATCAAAAGGTGGTTTTAAAACTAAGGCTGAAGCCCGTGATTATGCTATAAAAATGGAAGCTACGGCTTTATCTGGTGTTGATGTAACTAAAAATCCTGTTTTTGCTGATTATTATAAGCATTGGTATGAAACTTTTAAATTTCCGTCAATAAGACAATCAACCAAAAACAGATACAAAATTAATTACAAAGTCATCAAACAATTTTTCGGATTAACTAAAATAAAAGATATTACACGTGAGCAATATCAAAACTTCATAAATAGTTTCGCCAAAAATCATGCGATAGTAACTGTTAGAAAATTGAATATTTCAATAAAAGCCTGCATTCAGTATGCTATTGACGATGGAATAATTAATAGGAGTTTTGCTAATCAGGTTTCAATTTCTGGAAATTCAAAGCTTGATAGACCCGTTCAATACCTTAATTTAAGCGAAATAAAATCTCTGGTTCAGCTATGCCTGAACGGTTTAAATCCTCGTTACACTAGCCGCTATTTAATTTTAGCTGCTATTTATACTGGTGCACGCCTTGGTGAGCTTTCTGCACTCCACTGGAATGACATTGACTTTGACAAAAATACCATAAAAATTTCTAAGTCATGGAATCAAGATAGACAAGAAATGAATAAACCTAAAACAGAGTCTTCTAATAGGATTATTCCTGTAAATGAGAAGCTCTTACAAGTTTTAAGACAGCTCAAGTATAATCATACTAATTTTGTATTTGGACTCTCTAAAACGAAATATCCGCCTACCAGTAACGCAGTAAATAAAACATTACGAGAATTATTGGCTAAAGGCAATATGCAAAAGAAAAATTTTCACTTCCACAGTTTGCGACATAGTCATGTTGCTTATCTTTTATCTGAAGGTGTAGATATTTATGCAATTTCTAAAAGATTAGGTCATGCCGATATTAGCATTACTTTAAAAACCTATGCTTACCTACTTGATGAATTTAAAAATAAGCAAAATGATAAAATTATTTCTTCACTTTCACAGCTGTAAATATTTGTACATCATTTGTGCATCACCTTTAAAATTCTTCTAGTTTTCTAAAGTTCTAAATCATATAAGAAAAGGGTTTTACGATTATTAAAATATCGTAAAACCCTATATTTATGATCCGGGTGAGATTCGAACCCACGACCCACAGTTTAGAAGACTGTTGCTCTATCCAGCTGAGCTACCAGACCATTTCGTATGTTTGTATGTCCTCAACAGAACATAAATTATTATAGGGAATATCTTTTAAAAATGCAAGCATATTTTTTAAAAAATTATTTTTTATTTTTAGTTTGAGTATAATTAATTGTGAACGCGTTTGTTTTTAGAAAAGAGAATAAAAAGATGGAACTTACAAATAAAATTAAAAACTTCCTTCATGAGTATCGCAGTAGTTGTAAGAAAAGCGATGATCATCGTGACAGTGATCTGCCTCATGACATCCCAGAAGTTGAAAGAATCGACAATTTACCTTACGGTCCAGACGAAAAATGGCATACATTAGATCTTTATCTTCCTAAAAAAGAAAGTGCACCCTTCCCTGTCATTATTAATATCCACGGTGGCGGTTGGGTTTATGGTACCAAAGAAACCTACCAATACTATGGCATGGGGTTAACCAAGCGTGGATTTGCATTTATTAATCCTAACTACCGTTTAGCCCCAGAACATGCAGAATTTCCAGATGAATTAGACGATGTTGATCGTTACATGCACTGGATCGATGATCATGCAGAAGAATATCGCTTAGACAGAAATAATGTCTTCATTATTGGTGACAGTGCAGGCGGTCAAATGGCAGAGCAATACGTTACCATTTTGACCAATCCAGATTATGCTAAATTATTCTCATATAAGCCACTTAACTTAAAATTTAGAGCAGTTGGCTTAAACTGTGCCGCATCCTTCGTCTTAACGCCAGACAGCCTTGCAGGCGTGGAAAGTCTTTACTTTACTAAGAATGCAGTTAATAAATATCATGAACAGTTGGATGTAGAAAAATACATTGACCACAATTTCTTGCCTACGTTTTTAATTACTGCCAATAACGACTTTTTACACGACATGCAATTTACACTTTTCGGCTTTTTGCTTGGTCGCGGCGTTCATGCTATTTGTAAATCTTATGGTGATGAAGATAATCCTCGTGGTCACGTCTTTTTCGTTAACCAAAAAGACAGAATCGCAGATATCGCTAACGATGAAGAAATCGAATTTTTCAGACAACACATTAGTAAATGAGGTAATTTATGATTAAATTTTACGGTTATAAACGTTGCTCCACTTCTAGAAAAGCACGCAAATGGATGGACGACCATCATGTTCAGTATGAATTTCAAGATTTAGTTGCAGAGCCGCCTAAAAAAGACGATTTGCTTAAATGGATGACTAAGTATCAAGATCGCGGTTTGAAATACTTCTTTAATACACACGGTCAACGTTATCGTGCGGACAATTTAAAAGAAAAAGTACCAACGATGACCATTGAAGAAGCAGCAGAAATGATGTCACAAGATGGCAAGTTAATTAAGCGCCCTCTTGTCGTAGATGAGCAACATTTAACCTGCGGCTTTAAAGAAGATATATTTGAGCAAACTTGGCTATAAAAAATAACCCCTACAAGACTCTATGAAATCTTGTAGGGGTTTCTTTACATTAAATCAATTTTACACATTTACTATGTTTATTCTTCATCTTGGCCCAGTTATTGAAAAACAATACTCCAAAGCCAAGGACCATCACAACACCTAAAAAGATAATCGCATTAGTGGAATTAGCTACAACTAATTCATGTGCAGCGTTAAAATCTGCTGCTTCGTTCATTTGAATAATCAGTCCTGAAAACAACATGGCTAAGCCGTTTAAGGTTAGCAAACCACACAAGACTGTTAGGATTTTCACTTTAATAAGCTTCATAAGACCATGTCCTTCCTTAAATATAATTAGACAAATATTATACACGGTCTAACTTCATAATCAAGAAAAAGACATTGTTAAAAATTATATTTTCAGAATTTGCTTCTTTTTAGCTTGAAATTCTTCTTCTGTTAAAATCCCTTGATCCAGTAATTCTTTCAATTTTTTGATTTGCTCAAGCTGCTGATCAAAATCATCATCTTCACCCTGAGCAATTTTGGACCACTTTTTAATATTATCGGCCAAAATCTCAGCGGGAACTTTATTAATTGAATTAATATCTAAGCTCCGATTACCAACAATTAAAGATAATTCACCATACATAAGCTGATTCTTTAAGATGACACTTTTAACCTGCTTTAAATCAATAATCTGAGGTTCATCGCTACGTTTTTTCTTCAATATAATCAAATTACGATTGCTGCAAACAAGCATTACATTTTCACTATGCTCATTAATGCCAATCGCTGCATATTGAATTTTTTCTTCATCTTTAATAGCTGCAGCCAGCGGTGCTAAATCCTCATCGTTAAACCAAATATCGAATACCCCAGCATCGATCATTTGCTTTTTCAAGCGCTCAGGCAAAGCTAATTTATTAATTTTTGCAATTGCTTGTTGTCCGCGCTGCTCAGCCAAAAATGATTGATTAGCATTCTTTTGTTTTTTACTAAATAAATCGAACAGTCCCATAAAAATATCCTTATATCAATAAAATCTAATTACTTATATTATGGACTATTTTTACTTTACTTAAAATACGAAAATTGCAATTTCAAATTGAACACTTTTGAAAATTAAATTCTGTATATTGAA
>NZ_PCZD01000025.1:0-25545 GCF_002553975.1 Lactobacillus sp. UMNPBX6 | reverse complement strand
TACCCGTGGTCTAGACTTTCACTAGACTAGATGAAATGTCATGCCCGACACACAAGCATAAAATAAGACTCCTGAAATATCAGGGGTCTTATTTTTATTTAGCACGACTTGGAATTTCAATAGTTGTCTTAGCAATAATGTGATCTTTCA
The DNA here is from genome assembly GCF_002553975.1 of Lactobacillus sp. UMNPBX6. Lineage (NCBI taxonomy): Bacteria > Bacillati > Bacillota > Bacilli > Lactobacillales > Lactobacillaceae > Lactobacillus > Lactobacillus sp. UMNPBX6. Next base: position 25,395 of record NZ_PCZD01000025.1, on the reverse strand, counting down.
CTTTGGCTAAAAATTCATTTAGATAATAACCATCTTTTAATTCCAATTCATCATCCAAGGCATAGACTGTTAATGAATAATTATGCGTCTTATCTGGTGGCATAGGACCTGTGTAGCCCAATACCGGTCCTGAATCTTTGGGCAAAAACTTACTAATATTGCTGTTATAACCTTGAACAAAATCAATATTTTGATGATGTTGACTAATATCAGCGGGAATATCTTTGACTGGCAAGTTTGCAGCTAACCAATGAATCCAAGTAAAACCACAAACTGGAACTGAATCATAATCATAAAAACAAACTGCTAAGTTTTTTGCATCTTTAGGCACGTCAGAAACAAAAATGGGAAAAGAGCGGCTAGGCTTACCTTCAATTTTTTGATCTGCAGGTGCGAATTTGCTATAACGATCAAATAAGTAACCGTTCATTGTTGGTACTTCAATTTTCATATTATCACCTCATGTTCATTATATTAGTCCTTAACTCAAAAAGGTTATCAAAAGCAGATTAAAAGAGCCAGAAAAATCTGACTCTTTTTTGCTATTCAACTTTATTAATCCGCATGTCTCCACTTCTTGTCTGTTAAGATACGTGCGGCAAGCAGCCCAAAAGGAAGTGCAATGACAATCATCAATGCTTCAGTAATCCAGTAAGCACCGATGTTAATGTTAGTAATACCGAAGTTGAACACTGCGCGGTACATATATAGTCCTGGCACCATAATTACGATTGAAGGAACAGTAATCGCAATTCGTGGGAAACCAACTTTTTGTCTAACAATACTTGCCAAAAGCCCGGAAACAAGAGCTCCAATAAAGGCTGCTAAAGCCGGTGCCATATGAGCGTAATCAACTAGACTCAGTCGTAAAGTATTAGCCATCGCACCCATAATTGCGGCAGTTGCGGCCATATTCGGACGACTATTAAACATAATTGAGAAGCCAAATACCCCGCAGAAGCTGGCAATTAAGCGCAAGAATGTTAGCATCCCCGGATTAATGCTCAACTTAAGCATGGAACCCGGATGCAAATTCAAAATCGTAGCCACTGCCCACCCTGACATGGTGGCAATCGTAATGATCAAAAGCGCATAGGTCATTCTCTCAAGCCCAGATCTCATATCTAGCTTAGACATGTCCAGTCCTGAAGTAATGAATGGAAATCCCGGAATCACGAACAGCATTGCACCAATATAGCCGTAAGCATGATGATAATCCAAATGGAAAATCATCTTGCCAATGTGAAATGTCAAGAAGTAAACTGCACAAGCAACTGCTACAGCAACCGCGATTTTAGCTACAAGGGTCATTTTCCGCTTGCCCATGAGTGCTCGAACATAATTTCCTGCCCCTGCACCTAAGAAGGCACAGATAACTTCAGGCCAGCCGCCACCTAGTAAAAAGATAAAGCCTGCACAAGCTAAACCGGAACTTAGACCCGCAATTACTGCAGAATATGCTGATTTTTGATTTTCGATCTCACGCAAGCGCTTGTGAATCTGTCCAATATTCCAATTACCATGACCTGCTTCAAACTGACGAACGAATTTTTCTAGTTCATTCAATTTAGTCATATTAACATCAGTCGCTGGCAAAGATAGCGTCTGTGAATATGACTCATTATCTACGTCAAAACAGGTATACTCGATTGAAACCAACCCAATATCCGTCGAACAGGTAATTCCTAAAGTTCTTGCAATCGTGTCCATCGAATCACGTACACGCCAGGCACCTGTCCCACAACTTAACAGCATAATCCCTACTCGGCCAACAATTGAGGCCTTTTCTACTAGAGTAGCATCCTGTGCCATCGTCTTATTATCACTCTTGAAAAATTCCTCCCATAGAATCTTCATGTGATGTTTTTGCGACAAATGATATTCTCGTTCCTTTTCCTTCATTAGATTAATTACTTTCCCTCATTTTTTAAATTAATTAAAATACGCTTTTCTATTTTAACACAGTAATATTTACGGAAAGCATTTTATATTTTTCAAAAAATAAGCGTTCCATTTTACTATTTTAAATCTATAATGAATATATGAATCATATAATAAAGGACGGTTTATAGTGGCACAATTAACCGATGAACAACTTGCTAGCATTGCACATGACTTTTATCTCAGCAAGTTAAATATCGCAGAAATATCACAAAAATATAACCTATCGCGCTATTTAATCACTAAGGCGTTAGACGATGCAGAAATGCGCGGAATCGTTAAAATCAAAATTACTCAAGGAATTAAACGCAATCAGGTTTTAGAACGAAAATTCCAAAAGCTCTTTGGCTTAAAAGAAGCTTTTATTCTCAAAAGTTCTGAAAATGATGCTAACGACGATGAATCTGTTGTCAACTTCGCTACTAAGCAAATTCAAACTTATTTGCAAAATACCCATATCGCCGGAGTCACATGGGGCAGTACAATGCGCGGTGTAATTAACAACTTTAATGAAGAAAACTTTAATAAGCTCTACTTCATTCAGCTCCTAGGGCAAGCCATTAATGCAAATCGCCGCAAAAATCCTTTGGTCCAAGACGCTGCAGAAAAATTCCACGCTAAAAGCTTAGGATTGCCTACGCCACTTTACATCTTAAATCCTAAAATTATTCCAGCTTTAAAGAAAGAACCCTACTTTAAAATAGTTGAAAATTGTTATCACAACTTAGACCTTCTTTTTACCGGACTAGGAACTCTTGATTCATTCAAGGCTAATCCATTCTTAGATAAAAATTACGGTCCGCAACTATTTAAGAACATTCCAGAAGAACAAGTGGCCGGATTAATTATGGGACGTCCCTATAATATCAACGGAGAATTTTTCACTGATTTCGAAAAACACATCTGTGGTATATCAATGAATGACATTATGCAAGCACCTACACGCTTCTGCGTTGTTAATAATCGCTTTAAGTCTAAAGCACTATTAGGCGCTCTGCGTAGCGGCATCATCACCCACTTGGTTATTAATGATGATTTGGCCCACCGCGTTTTGCGAGAAGCAGAATAATTATTAGAGGGGATAATTATGAAAAAATCAAAATATGATCTATGGATCGGAGCAATCAATTTAATCAACTGTTGTCTATTTATCTGTTCCTGGTTTGCAATCTTTGGTGCAGATTTCACAGCTAAAATTGCCTTCTTTTTCTATCTTTTTGCCTGGATTGGCGTGATTCTTAATGCAATCGCCGGCGTTCAATCACACAACTTAAGCATTTCATTAATAGGACCGATCTTAGGCGTAATCGGCAATGCCTTATATGGTTTTACCGCTGTGTTAGCCTTACCGGCAGTGATTATCAATATCATTTCTGCATTCTTTATTTTCATGCAGCATAACAATAAGAAAAAAGTATGATCAGATTAACTTTTCGATAAATTCGATCTACAATGACGGTAGAGGTTATAATTATGGAATTTAGAGTAGATGACTGTATTCCAGATGTTGAAACAATTATGGCCTTAGCCGAGGACATCGCTGATTTTAATTTAAACGGTAAAAAACCAGAAGATGTTCATGTAGGAAGGATTAGCAATGTTTAAAGTTGCCCGAAAAAGTTTGTATCAAAAAATGCATCCCTGATTAAACAGATCAAGGGATGCATTTTTTTAGCCCAAATATGAAATGGCAACTTGCAATTGTGCCAGCTTCATTGCTGCCTGAGCTACATTCTTGCGGTCAACATCAACATAAATTTCACAGTGGTCTTCGTCAAACTGATAACCTGAACCAAGAGTAATATCTGCCGCAGTCTCATATAATTCCATATCTTCTTGATTAGGATCAAGTTTAAACAAAATTCGACCGCCATCACTTACGCGGCAATGATCTTCATCTTCCTTTACCCATACATAAACGGTATCGCCATAAGAATCAATCATCATTGTCGCAATTTGCATGGTTTGATCATCAACCCAAATAATTTTGGTCTGATCGGCCGCATATTGGCCAATTTCATTATCTAATTTTTTAAGTTCGTCTTGTCTCATTTTTACCTCTAACTACTACTTCACTATTATCATAATTTTAATTGTAACATATCCACCCTTTTCTGCTACATCCCCTTGACGGTAACCGCTTTCCAATTATACGGTGTTATTATCACAAATCGGAGAAAAATTATGAAAAAACAAGATTTATCTGTTAAAAATGTTGTCGCTATAGGGATCGGTTCTGCCATCTACGTTATTCTGGCGCGCTTCACCTCAATTCCGACTCCTATTCCTAATACCAACATCGAGCTAGTCTTTCCTTTCCTAGCTCTTTTCGCAGCCATTTATGGTGCTAAAGTCGGTTTTGCGGTCGGTTTCATCGGCCATACCCTATCTGATTTTATTATGTATGGTCAAACCTGGTGGAGTTGGGTTTTGGCTACTGGTGTACTTGGTTTGATTATTGGCCTTGCCTGCAAAAAGCTTGATTTGAAAAATGGTATTTTCGGTATTAAGCAAATTTTGCTATTTAATATCACTCAAATTATTGCCAATATCATAGCCTGGATAATCGTTGCCCCTATCGGAGACATTATCATCTATAGCGAACCTGTTAACAAGGTATTTGTTCAAGGAATCAGTGCCACCCTCTCAAATGGTATCACCATCTTGATAGTTGGTACGCTTTTATTAAAAGCTTATGCAGGTACCAAAATTAAAAAAGGCAGTTTACGTAAAGAAGATTAGAAAGACTTAGGCATGACTGAACCTATTATTACTTTTAAAAACTTTTCATTTAAATATGACAGCCAGGCATTCCCGACGCTACAAGACATTAATTTAACTATTAATCGCGGTGAAAAAATATTGATTGCGGGACCATCTGGTAGTGGCAAGTCAACTATTGGCCACTGCATCAATGGCTTGATTCCTAATATTGATACAGGAACGATTACAGGCGAATGCTTGATTAATGGCAAAAATATCAAGGAGACCGACCTCTTTGACCTCTCATTTACTACATCGACTATCTTGCAGGATACTGACAGTCAATTCATTGGTTTAACTGTCGGTGAAGATATCGCCTTTGCACTAGAAAATGATTGTCGTCCGCAAAACAAGATTAGACAAACTGTTCACCGCTGGGCTGACAAGCTAGAGATCAACGATTTATTAAAGCAAGCACCGCAAAGCCTGTCTGGCGGACAAAAACAAACCGTGGCCCTTGCTGGCGTCTTGATTGATGAATCACCTATTATGCTATTTGACGAGCCCTTAGCCAACTTAGATCCCGCTTCAGAGATGAAAACGATGGCGTTAATCGATCAAATTCAAAAGGAATTAAACGCCACAGTAATTATTATTGAACACCGTTTAGAAGAAGTGCTCAGCCAACCGATCGACCGCGTCGTTTTAGTCAATGATGGCAAAATTATCGCCGATAAATCACCTAACGACCTGCTTCATCAAAACAAGTTAGAAGACATCGATGTAAGAAGTCCACTTTATCTAACTGCTTTAACCAAAGCAGGCGTTGACTTGGATGCCATTCCTGATCTCACCTCAATAAAAGCTCTACCTGATGACGAAAAAATTGGACAAAAATTACAAAAATGGGCAGATGATGCTTCTTTGACTTCTAAAAAAGAAGAAAAACAGCCCCTGCTCGAATTAAAAGGCGTAGGACACCGCTATAACCATTTACAAGTTAATCCACTACGCGACGTTACAGCTACCATCAACAAGGGAGATTTCGTTTCCATCGTAGGACAAAATGGTGCAGGCAAAACTACGCTTTGTCGCCTGATCTGTGGCTTTATTCCTAATGAAGGTAAAATCTTATTTGATGACGACGACCTATCGCAATATTCTATTAAACAAATTTCTGAAAAAATTGGTTATGTCATGCAGGATCCTAATCAGATGATCTCGCAAAAAATGATTTTTGATGAAGTTGCTTTGGGTTTATGCCTACGTGGTTACAGCAAAGATGAAATCAAGGATAAGGTTTTTAAGACTTTGAAAATTTGCGGTCTTTACCCTTACCGTCATTGGCCAATTTCTGCTTTGAGTTTTGGTCAAAAAAAGCGTGTGACCATCGCCGCTATTTTGGTTCTAGAGCCTGATATCATCATCCTAGATGAGCCAACCGCTGGTCAAGATTGGAAGACCTATACAGAGATCATGAACTTTTTAAAGAAGTTGAATGAACAAGGCAAGACGATCATGATCATTACCCATGACATGTACCTGATGATGGAATACACTAATCGCTCATTGGCTTTTGCCGATGGTAAACTAATTGCGGATACCGAACCGATTAGATTATTAACCGAAAAAAGTTTAATTAAAAAGGCTTCTCTTAAACGAACTAGTCTCTATGACTTGGCTCATAAATATAATTTAAGAGATCCTAATTACTTTGTCCGCGCTTATGTCGATTCAGAAAGGACCAGTCAAAATGCATGATCAAAACCAGATTCTAGGCTACCAGCCCGGCACCAGCTTTATCTATCAACTAAACGCGACTACTAAGCTAATCTTCATGTTGCTGGTCTCGGCGGCTTGTATGATCACTTATGATACACGCTTCTTACTCGCAATTTGTGTTTTCTCGATCATTTTATTTAAAGAAGCACAAATTAAATGGTCACAAATTTCCTTTATCGTGAAATTTATTGTTGCCTTCATGATTTTAAATTTGATCTTTGTTTATCTTTTTCAACCAACTTATGGTCAAGAAATATATCATTCACGTAGCATCATCATTCATGCTGGCTACTTCACTCTCACGATCCAGGAAGTCTTCTATTTATTCAACTTGCTACTAAAATATATCTGTTCAATTCCGATTGTCTTATTATTCTTGTTGACGACCAATCCGAGTCAATTCGCCGCTAGTTTGAATAAAATTGGCATTAGCTACAAGATCTCTTACGCAGTGGCGCTGGCTTTACGTTATATTCCTGACATTCAGAATTCATATTGGGCTATCTCTGCTGCTCAGCAAGCTCGAGGCAACGAATTGTCAAAGAAAGCTAAGTTATCGCAGCGAATCAAAGGAACTTTAAACATCATTATGCCGCTTATTTTCTCTAGTCTGGAGAGAATCGATACCATCAGTACCGCCATGCAGCTACGTCGCTTTGGTTCTAAGAAGAAAAGAACCTGGTATGTAGCTCAATCATTTAAGAAAGAAGATTATTGGGTGATGGGATTGTCAGTCTTGTCTATTTTAATCGTGATTTTGCTCTGGCAATTGAATCATGGCCGCTTTTATAATCCATTTATGTAGCAAAAAGCTCTATCGCTTTTTGACGAAAAATAATTCTAATAAGGTTATTACTTCTAATTAATCGGAAATGAAAGGACCATAAGGTAAAATTAGAAAAGTTGTTCTATTTATTGCAATGAGTCTTGACGGATATATTGCAGATAGTAATGGTGGTGTTGAATGACTAAAGGGACAAGGTAATGATAACGAAAATATAGATACCTATTCTGAATTTACCCAAAATATAGATACAATTTTAATGGGCTGGAACACATATCATCAAATTGTTACAGAGCTTTCTCCGACAAAATGGATATATAGCGATTTTACTACTTATGTGATTACACACAATAAGAGTAATTCTAACAAGCAAATTATTTTTACAGATGTAAACCCTATAGATTTATTGGAAAAATTAAAGCAACAAGATGGCAAAGATATTTGGATTTGCGGTGGAGCTAATCTTGTTCAACAGATAATGCGTGCAGATTTAATTGACAGATATTACAATTCCATTATTCCAACACTTTTGGGGAAAGGTATTAAACTTTTTGGAGAGTTGCCAAAAGAACAAAAACTATCATTAGTTCGAACACGCAATTATAATGAAATTGTTGAGTTAGTATTATGAACACAGAACCAGACACATAGGTGCAGAGTCATTGAATTTGTGAGAAATCACAGTTCGTTGACTCTATTTTATTTCATTAGGTTTCCTATCAGGCCAGGAAGAACAGATTGACAGCATAACTTAATAAAAAATGTCTGTTAAGAAACAGCTTATTCAGCGCACCTAAAAAGCTACTTATTGCCTAAATTTGGACAACAAGCAGCTTAAAATTTTGGAATATTATCGTGTCAGGCTCTTAACTTAATGACATTGATTTTGCATTAGTCCTTTTTATGTTTTTTCTTTTTATCATCGTCATCAATCGTGACAACTTCAGGCTTCTTAGGAATTGGCGGTGTAATAACTTCATAGTTACGCAATCGTCGTTCTAAATAATCATCTAATCGCTGCGTAATATCTTCATGCACAATAATCGCCATTACACTCACCCACCTTTACTACATTATATATTAGAAATGTAAGTTAAATAAAGTGATAACCAGATAAGTCATACCGCTGGCAATTACGGGACCGGCGGCCACGCCCTTAAATACTACTACGCCGATGATCGTTCCTAAAACCAAGGCGACAGTTACTTGTGGCACGGCGGTTAACTGATCAACGCCATATCTTGACAAAATAGCTACAGCAATCCCGGCTAAGATAGCGATCCACCCTGCTGGCGATTTGAAAGTATTGATCAAATCCTTAAAACCAATCTGCCCTGTCGCAATTGGAATCAAGATTGCCACTGAAATAACGGTGACGCCCCAATTGATACCTTTGGCTTGAATCACTGGCAGCCACTTGCTGGCAAACGGAATTAACTTTAACGCCATCACTACGCCTGTAGCGATGATCAATGACATGTTTTTACCAACCAGGGCGACAACTAATACTAATGCTAAAAATAGCCAACTCTCCATATTTTTCCCCTTCATTTTATCTATCTTTCATTTAAATCTACACAAGAAAAAAGTTAGTGAAGCTGACTCACTAACTTTCAATTAGAATATTTTCATTATAACTAAATCTGCTTAAAAATAGAATTATTTTTTCTCAAGTCAAAATAAGTGAAAACTTATTATTAAAATGTCATAATAAAGATACTCAGACAAATATATGTATATGCAGAGCCTATCTACCAAGATAGGCTCGTTTTTGTATAAAAAAGACATGCGCCTCAGCACATGTCTTTCAACAGAATCAATTTTTAGTCTTTTACTTCTTTAATAGCATCAATAATTGTACCATCACGGTATTCAACTAAAGCTACAGTCCGGTCAGTATATTCAAGTGGCTTTGGTACACCAACTTGCTTTTCTGCCATCTTTTGCAAATCATGAATGTCCAAAATATTAAGTCCAGGCACATTCTTAAATGCATCAATCAAGTCCTTGCGGGCTGGGTTAATTGCAATGCCTCGTTCAGTAACCAATACATCGATTGATGAACCTGGTGTAACGATAGTTTCAACACTAGGTACAACAGTAGCATTTCTACCACGAACAAGTGGAGCAGTAATAATGGTCATCTTAGCACCTGCGGCAGCATCTTGGTGACCACCAACGGCACCACGAATTACACCATCAGAACCAGTCATGACGTTAACATTGAAGTTAGTATCAATTTGCAATGCGGACAAAATAGAAACATCAAGGTTATTAACAACCGCACCCTTGTTATGAGGATCGGCATACCATGAAGCATCAATTTCTTGTTGGTTCTTGTTATTAGCCATAGATTGAGCAGCACCCTTATCAAAGTCCTGAACATCCATTACTTTTCTAACAAGACCTTCTTCAAGCAAATCAGTAGTTGGCTTAGTAATACCACCCAAAGCAAATGAAGCAGTAATACCGTCCTTAATCATGCTTTGACGAAGGTAACGAGTAACAGCTAATGCGGCACCACCTGAACCGGTTTGGAAACTGAAGCCTTGCTTGTAGTATGGTGAGTTAACAATAACTTGGTTAACCATTTGCGCAATCTTAAGTTCCTTAGGATCCTTGGTAAAACGAGTAGCACCTGAACCGATCTTGTCAGGGTCACCTACTTTATCAACCTTGACTACGTAGTCAACTTGGTCTTGCTTGATTGAAGCTGGGGTATTTGGATAATCAACAATATTGTCAGTTAAAAGAACAACTTTGTTAGCATATTGAGCATCCATTAAGGCATAACCTAATGAACCAAAGACAGCATCCCCATCTTGACCATTAGCGTTACCTGCAGGATCAGAAACAGGCACACCTAAGAAGGCAACATCGATCTTGATTTCTCCTTCTTCAATTGAACGAGCACGATTACCGTGTGAACGGAAAATCACAGGATTCTTCAAGCCGCCGTGAGAAACGAAGTCACCAAGTGAACCACGCATCCCTGAAGAAGTAATGTTAGTAATGACGCCCTTCTTAATAGCTTCAATTACCTTATCATTCATAACACCAGTTAATGAACTTGGAGCCAAAGTTAAATCCTTGTACCCCATAGCAATGATCTTGTCCATTACCATGTTAAAGATGTAGTCACCATTTCTAAAGTGGTGGTGGAATGAAATAGTCATGCCATCTTTCAAGTTGTTCTTGATTACGTCATCAAGAGAAGCAACGACCTTATCTTGACCAGTAGTTACGCGAACCTTTGGAGCTACACGCTTTACTTCTGGATGACCAATTTCAGTAGTTTCAAATGGCTTTAAATCCATTTTATTCATTAAATCGTCTGGTAATTCGCGTTTTACTTTATTCTCCAATGTAGTTACCTTCTTCATCAATCAAGTTAGAAGCTTTTGCAGTTTCAAGTACACGAGTTGCTTTTTCTACAACTGGCTTATCGACCATCTTACCGTTAAGTGAGATAACGCCGCTACCCTTAGCCTTGGCTTCACGAATAGCATTTTCAACATTTTTAGCTTGTTCAATTTCTTCTTTAGTTGGATTGAAGACCTTGTTAACCATCGCAATTTGACGTGGGTTAACCAAACTCTTACCGTCATAACCCAATTCGTGGATGTAATTAGTTTCACGATAGAAGCCTTCGGTATCCTTCATGTTAGAAAAGACAGTATCAAAGGCATAAACATCGGCGGCGCGAGCTGCTTGCAATACCATATTACGTGCAAATTCAAGTTCACGACCATCTGGGTAACGGTGCGTGTGCATATCAGCAGTGTAATCTTCACCAGATACAGCAAGTCCCATCATCAATGGTGTAGCTGTCGCAATTTCTGGAGCATTCAAAACACCCTTGGCACTTTCAATGGCAGCCATGACACCGATTGAACCTTTTTCAATGCCATATTCATCTTCCCAGTGTTCAATGTCCTTGACCAACTTTTGAATCATTGCTGCTGATTCGGTCTTTGGCAAACGGATAACATCAACGCCGGCCTTAACCATGGCACGAACATCTTCATCATAAAATGGCGTGTCTTGACCATTTACTCTAACTACGATTTCGCTACCGCCAAAATCAACAGTCTTAATTGCTTCGTAAACAAGCATTCTAGCTGCGTCTTTTTCAGTCAAAGATACTGAGTCTTCTAAGTCGAGCATGATTGAATCAGCGCCATAAATGCCGGCATCTTTGATCATGGCAGGGTTATTACCAGGAACGAACATCATGGTTCTACGTAAACGATTTTTAACGTAAGTCATTTAAAGCACCTCCAAGTCAGGCTTATCTTGTGTTTCAGTAGCACGTTGAGCAGCTGCTAAAGTACGAGCCTTAATCACACAATCAAGCGCACCCTTGTCAGTTGCCTTAACCTTGGCATTTTCTAAACCGTACTTCTTCAAAGTCTCGGTGATCACCTTTTCAATTTGATCACCATATGCCTTTTTAACTTCAGATTCCAAATCGATTTCAATACCGTTAGAACCTTTAGAGATCATGATTTGAATATCAGAACTTTCGAGGGTTCCTGCTACGGCAGTAGTTTTAATTTCCATCAATATTCATTCCTTTCTCAATTCTCGATTGCAATTCACTCATATTTTGCTTAATAAACTCATAGGTAGATTCGGGTACAAACTTGTTGATCTTTGCCAAATCTCCATCCTTGATCCATTGTCTTACCTGAGTAGCAGTCACAATCTGTCCTGACTTTTCTAGGCGCTTAACAGTAATCACTTCAATATCAGGACCAAGCTCATGAGCTAAACTAACATTATAAAAGTGCGTCGTACGTGAAATAGGTTCTTGACCGATATAACGACGGGCAATGTTCAAAGCGGGTGCAATTTTATTCTTGAACACTGCAGCATCGACTGAGGTTTGGACGTCAATCAATTCATCAGGTGATTTTAAGAAATAAGCTGGGAATGTTGCTGGAGAAACCATGTAATCGCCACCTGAAACAACTTTTACATTAGCAAATTGCTTGGTCCCTTCCTGCACCAGCTTCATTCTTTCGTTAAAATTGAACAAGGAAACATCATTAGCTACCACAAAAACATAGACTAAATCATTTTCTTCACTTGCCATCTTAACTAAGTGTTGATGACCCAAGGTAAAAGGATTGGCATTCATCACAATCGCTGCGATCTTCTTATCAGCTTGATCTTCTACCTTTGGCAAATCACTCAAGAAATCATTTACATCTGGCATCCCGTTCTCTAAAAAAGCTGCCTCATCTGTCTTAGCCAGCAAATTAAAATGCAAGTGCTCAAAACTAGACGCATACTTGGCTTTAGTAAAAACGAATGAATGGTAAATCTTCTGCTCAGCTAAATACTGGAGCAAGTTGGTAACCACCTTGTTAAAGCGGGCGCCTTGAGTATCTTCATTAATCACACCCACATACTTCAACACGTTCCCGGCAACGCTGCCTGTACCAACTAGCTTGCCATCCTCATCTACTAAACCAATCGTATGGTCGATTTGATCAACTTCACGTGCACTAAAATTATGCAGATCTAAAGATGAAAGCAAATTCTCCCACTTTTGACGAGTTGCGGCATCACTTAAAAACAAATCAACTACTTTATCCATTGATATGCCACCTTACTATTATCAAAGAGCAAGTAATCTTTTTCACAAAGAATAGTTTACTCTTGCCGTTTTAATATTTCAAATTTGTGCTTAGTTTTTTAAATTTTGCAAAAATTTACTAATAATCTGATGAACTTTTGCTGGTTGTTCTGCCTGAGGCAAGTGCCCACATTCCGGAACAATTGCGGTTTCAACCTTCTCATTCAGGAATTTAATTGCCTTCGTAAAATCAGGATTAAAGAATGGTGATTTTTCACCAGCAATTACCAGCATCGGAACTGGACTATCCATAATCATATCGCGCCAATCTTGTTCCGCATGCTCTACCAAGCAATTGTAGTTTTCCTCAGGATTATAAGGAAAAGCTTGATATTCATTCTTGGCATCTTGGAACATTTTTTCATCAATATGATGGTAAAAAGCCTTGCCAAAATCGAATTTTAACATTTCTGGATAATTATCCCAGGTTAAATCCTTAAAGCCATATTGCCAGGTCTTATCGGCGATCATCTTAGGTGATTGATCTAGATCAACCATCGCCTTAAGCCGGCCCTTACCATAAATGGACAAGTAGGCCCAGATGTTGGCCGCACCCATGGAATTACCGATAGCAACAACATCGTGCAAATCCAGCTCTTCCATCAATTCTTCCAGGTCAACGGCATGACGACTGATTCGCTGACCGCGGTAGGTGCGCTCGGATTGTCCTTGATTGCGCGGATCAAGCATGACGAAGCGATAACGATCATTAAAAAGTGCAATTAGGTCTTGCCACATTTGACTAGAACCACCGATACCGGGGATGCCTAATAAAACAGAGCGATCTTTTTCCCCTGTATCGCTGTAATGCAGCATGACATCATCATTTGTTTTAAATTTCATTTTGATCCTTCTTTGTATTCTTAGTTTTAACCTTATTATTACACAAAAAAGCAACCTGGTTTCCCAGATTGCCTTTTTCTACCAAACACCGATAATCTTCATCCAAAGTGAACCTACAATACCAAAGATCAGCATGTAGAGAATACCCAAGATGAAATTCATCTTCCACCATTCTTTTTGCTTAACGTAGCCTGTCGTAGCCAAAATTGAAGCAGGACCGTTAGCATAGTGAGTAGTTGAAGCGTTAATTACACCAGTAAATGCTAACAGCATAGCTGAAAGGCCAAGCGGTGCACCCATTGCAGTAGCTACAGTTAAGAATGGCAAATAAAGAGCTGTCATGTGAGCTGTACCACTAGCAAAGAAGTAGTGAGTGTAGAACATTAACAAAATAAGTACTACTAAAACAAGGCCCCAGCTGATGCCGTGAACTTCGCTTTGAATAAACTTGGTGAACCAATCGATAAAGCCGTAAGAAATCAACTTACCGGCCATAAAGATCAAGATTGAAAGCCAAATCAAAATGTTCCAAGCACCAGTTTCATGCAAGGCATCTTCCATGCTTAACACACCAGTAATTAATAAAAGCGTTACTGCTAAAAATGCAACAAAGGCTGAGTTAAGTTGTGGAATTTTGAAGAATCCTGAAAGAACCCAAAGTAAAATAGCTAAAGAAAAGACAATTGCCATGATCTTTTCAGGTTCGGACATTGGACCCATCTCTTTTAATTTGCCATCAGCCCAATTTTTAGCATTAGGAGTTTCCTTAATCTCAGGTGGATACATTTTGTAAATTACAATTGGAATAATCAATGTAGCCACGATTACTGGAACTAAGCCTGCCCAGAACCAGCTAATCCAGCTCATTTGATAGCCCTTTTGTGCGGCCATCTGTTGAGCAACCAAGTTAGGAGCAGCACCAGTAATAAATAGTGCTGTTGATAAAATATTAGCGTGAAAGGCGGTGAAGTCTAAGTATGCGCCGATCTTCTTTCTTGAAGGATCGTGAGGATTAGACTTGTAACTCTTGGAAATAGATTCAACTACAGGCCAAGTTACCCCACCAGTACGAGCACTGTTAGATGGAATAAGCGCACCCATGATTAATTCCAAGCCGGTAACGGCATAACCGATACCAATTGATCGCTTACCGAACTTTTTAATCATTAAGTAAGCTACACGGTTACCTAAACCGGTCTTGCTAATACCATGAGCCATGATAAAGGCCATAGCGATTAGCCAAGCAGCAGAGTTGCCAAAAGAACTCAAAATACCAGTTTGTACTACCACGCCCTTGGAATTAACTATGTCTTTAACTGGAGCTAAGCCAACTAAGACAGTTACTACCATTCCGAGCAATGTTGTACCACCAATTGGCAATGGCTTTGTGATACATCCCACAATCGTTGCAACAAAGATTGCAAACATTTCCCAGGCTTGAAGTGATAAACCACTTGGTCGCCATGGTGTGATCAACCACAGCACTATACCTACTACTAAAGGCCAAATGAAGCCTTTATAATTTACCTTCTCTAAATTTTTCATTTTTCTCCCCTGATGAGTATTCAATAAAAAAATCAATTCAAAAATGAATTTTTTCACATAGTATTATATACCTTTCAAGGGAAATTTAAACTATTTTAAAAAGAAAGTTATTTTTTATGTTTTTTAAAATAAAAAACAAGTGCATTTCTGCACTTGTTCGCTGTCTTAACAAACATTAGTTTGATAAAATTATATCTGCAAAAAAGTTAAATTAGCGGCGGTACTTCTTTTAGAAAGAAGTTGATGCTTATGGTGTAAATCATTTTGCTCATATTCTAAAGAAAGGAGGACCAATTTTACTTGATGAATCTTCTTGTATTCATCCTTGGTGTAACATTTTTCTTATGTTGCCTGGCATCGGAGCTTGTATATCTAATCACCCAGACTATTCGATTAGTTATTCTAATTCGAACATTAAAAAAATAGCAAAATTAAAAACCGCTTCAATAGCTTTTGGAAGAAGTTTAGCGGTTTTTAATTAATCCTAAACAGTACCACCGTTTTTTAACGGTTTTGCACTAAAGAGGTGCGGCAGTCGTAATGCCGGCCTCTTTTTTCATTTCTAATTATATCACATTAGCCAATATTATCCCAAGGCTTCAAGTCTACTGCTGGACCTTCTGCAAGTTCAACTTGCTCCTTAGTCAAAAATTCTTTTCTAACTACGACATCATAAACATAGTCTTCAAACCATGGTTGACTCATTTCGTAAAAGCCCTTGTGACCAAACTTGTCACCCCATGAATTTTCAACCTTCCACTTGCGAATGTGGCCGTGATCTTCATCAACACCGACTAAGGTCATATCGTGAGTAGCAAAACCTTCGCCAGTCGCTAAACGATCAGCCTTGCTCATCTTGGTATCAACACCAAATAATTTATCGGTTTGGTAAAGTTCGGTATCAAGATAACCAGTCTTTCTTTCCATTTGCTTTAAAACGTCGTTACCAAAGATTACGGCATCCCCAGATTTAAGTTGTGCTACAGCAGCTTGAGCCAAGTATTCAATTGGCACATTCAAAAACTTAATTTGATCACCGCCATCAACATTGTCATAAAGTGGCATATGGTAAAGCTTGTTAAATTCGTGGTTAGGACAGTTTGATAAAACTACATAATCATCAAACTTAAAGTCCTTGAAATACTTTTGTACGAATTCACGTGGAGTTAAGTCTCTTTCCAAGTGATATTTTTTGTCGTCATCGCGGTATTCCAAGTCAAACTTCTTTGGTGGTTCGCCTAAGGCAACAGATACCATGCGGTAAACTTCATTCAAAAAGTGCTTCTTAGCCTTTTCAATTTCATCTTGTGAACTGCCTTCACTCACTAATTTACGTAAAGCAATAGCATCTTTTCTTTCCTTACGTGCTAAAGAATCGATCAAACCAGTAGTATTGTTGGAGTTAAAACTTTCAGGCATTGCGTATGAAGGTACAACACCATATTTTTTAACTAGGTTGATGGCCATGCTCCAAAGGCCGCCATCTTCACCAGCAAAAGCTAACCATGATTGCACTTCGCGGTCGTTAAGTGGCTTATCAGCCAAACGGATCATTGCATCATAAAAGGCATTTGCACGTTCAATCTTATCCCAGAAAAAGTTATAAGCTTGTGAGAAAGTGAAATCTTTTACTTTGTTTTGCTTGCCAAAGTAATGACGCAAAACATTCAATGTGGCAAATTCCCAGCAACGACCAGAATGCTTTTGGTCAGTTACGCCACCTACATCAAGTTCAGTTGAAAAAACATGGTTTAAACGTTCTGAAACGCGATCGTTAAAGGATGCTTCAAGTAATCCGCTACGACGAGCAGCACGTGAAGCAACTTGATTTTTGCTATTAGTATTGAAATCGGCAGAAAAGTCTGCGATCTCTTGATCAGAAATAACTGTCATATCCTACCTCGTCAGTCTCTAATTTCTTATTAATTCTTTAATCATAATAATACCTTCTTTTGTATTATCTAGCAAGCAAAAAAAGGCGTTCAATGAACGCCTTTTTCTTAATATATCTATATCAATTAAAGGTCAATACCTGATAATACTTCTTGCATCTTGTCAGCTGAATTAATCATCTTAGCATTTTCAGCATCTGAAAGCTTAGTTTCGATTACTTGTTCAATACCTTCACCGTTGATAACAGTTGGAGTACCTAAGTACAAGTCGTGCTTAATGCCATATTCGCCGTTAATTGGTGCTGATAATGGCAAGCAGATTGAACGGTTGTCCAAGATGGCACTAACGATTTGGGTAAGCATCATTGCAACACCATAGAATGTAGCACCCTTGTTAGCGATGATCTTGCCGCCCTTCTTGCGGACGTCAGTTTCAATTTCACTTAAAACATTGTCATTAATTTCTGCATAGTCGCGAAGCGGCTTGCCATCAACAGTTGATTCATCAAAGTTTTCAAAACTAGTATCACCATGTTCACCAAGAACCATTGAGTTAACCTTGGCAACTGGAACATTAAGCTTCTTAGCAAGTTCAACGCGAAGACGCATTGAATCAAGTGAAGTACCAGTACCAATTACACGGTTCTTAGGGAAGCCTGATAACTTTTGAGTTAAAGTAGTTAAGATATCTACTGGGTTTGCGGAAACAACGAATACACCCTCAAATCCTGATTCAACAACGGGTTCTACAATGCTCTTTAAAATCTTAACGTTCTTAGCAACCAAATCAAGTCTAGTTTCACCAGGTTTTCTAGGAACACCAGCAGTAATTACACAAACGTCAGCATCTTTAGCATCACTGTATTCAGCTGGATGGATATCAGTTTGACCCATAAATGGAGTAATATCTTCAAGGTCCATTGAGTCACCAACTGGACGATCCTTAGCTACATCGCAAATTGCCAATTCATCAACAGTAGCGTTTTGCAATAAGTCATTTGCAAAAGTTGAACCTACGGCACCATCACCAACAAGAAATACTTTTCTACTCATAAGTTATATTAGTCCTTTCATAAACGTAATTTTCTACATATTCCATTATACACTAAGCGCTTACATTAGACACTATTTATTAATTAATTACGTTAATATTGTGCTTTTCTTAACAAATATATTGAAAAAAAGACAACTCTCATTGTCTCTTTTTCGGTTAGATTTATTTGTGTTCTCTAGCGTATTTAGCCATTTGAATACCAGCTTGGCGACCAAAGATAACCGTTTCAGCAACTGAGTTACCACCAATACGGTTGTTGCCGTGAAGTCCGCCAGAAACTTCACCAGCTGCATAAAGACCTTTAATTACGTTACCGTTGGTATCCAATACTTGAGTTTCGGTGTTGATATGAATTCCGCCCATCGTGTAGTGAATAGCTGGGTGAATGTGAATAGCGTAGTATGGTCCAAGGTTTAATTCACGATCCATACCAGTAGTTCTGCCAAATTCCTTATCCTTGTGGTTTTCAACGGCCTTGTTCCACTCATCTACTGTGGCAGCTAAGTTTTCTGGATCAACATCAATTTCCTTAGCTAAGTCGGCCAAAGTGCTGCCCTCCTTAACCAAGCCAATGTGGTCATAAAATTCTACAGCTGCAAAATGAGCACGAACACCTGAATCGAAGACCAAGTATGCACCGTCTTCGTTTAAACCAGTAATCGCACTTGAAACAATTTTACGGGTGTTTAATTCGTTAACAAAACGCTTGCCGGCCTTGTTAACCAAAATAGCACCTTCACCACGTAAACCTTCACCGATTAAGTAAACGTGTGGGTTATCAGTATCTGCAGTTGGGTGAACTTGAATAAAGTTCATTTGCATCAATTGCGCACCAATTTCTTTAGCAAGCTTAATCCCATCGCCAGTAGCACCTGGTTGGTTGGTAGTCTTGTAGTCAACTAAATCTGGACGATACTTCTTGATGATTTCTTTAGAAGCGCCAAAGCCACCAGTAGCAAGCAAAACTGCCTTAGCCTTAATTGTTTTAACGCCTTTATCAGTTTCAACTTCTACGCCGTTAACATTGCCATTCTTGTCTTGCAACAATTTAGTTACTTTAGCATCAGTAAAGATGTCTACACCGGCCTTTTTAACTTGGTTAGTTAAACGTGAAGTCAAATAGAAACCAACTGGTTCCATTGAACCTGGACGGTGAGCTCTCTTTACGCTCATCCCACCGGTAATGGTTAAATCAGTCAAACGAACGCCATATTTCATTAACCAGCTAATTGCAATAGCAGAGTGGTTAACAAAGTACTTAAGCATTGCACGGTCGTTTAATAAACCGCCACCCTTTAAAGTTTCTTCGTAAAAGTCACGGTTGTTGTCAATGATTCCTTCATCAAGTTGAACCAATGATTCAGATGCGTTCATACCACTAGAAGCACGACTAGTGTTACCACCAATTTTACCGTTCTTTTCCAAAATAACAACATTCAAACCAAGTTCACGAGCTTGAAGTGCTGCTGTTAAACCAGTACCACCTGAACCAACAATTATTGCATCATATTTATTTTTTAATTCTTTATTATTTGGCATAATATCCCCTATTATTCTTCTGGAGTGGACTTGTCGACATTAGTCATCTTCATGTAGTCCATCCATTCATCGTATTGCTCTTCGGTAACCTTGCCGCTCTTTAAGGCAGCTTCTTTCAAAGTAGTGCCCTCTTTTTGTGCAGCTTGGGCAATTTTAGCAGCAGCATGGTACCCAATGTGTGGTGATAAAGCAGTAACTGTCATAAGTGAATTTTCAAGCAATTCATCCATACGCTCTTCGTTAACAGTTAAGCCATGTATCATTTTATCAGCAAAACCAGTAATTGTACCAGTTAATATATCACAAGAATCAAGGAATGAAGCAATCATGACAGTCTTAAAGACGTTCATTTCAAAGTTACCTTGACTTGCAGCAAAAGTAATCGTGGTATCATTACCAAATACTTTAGCAGCAGCCATAGTTACAGCTTCGGCTTGAGTTGGGTTTACCTTACCTGGCATGATACTTGAACCTGGTTCGTTAGCAGGAATATTTAATTCACCGTAACCAGCTCTTGGACCTGATGCCAAGAATCTGATATCTTGAGCAATCTTAAACATGTCGGCTGCGAGCGTCTTAAGTGCACCATGCATTACATCAAGACCTGAGTGGTGAGCTAAGCCCCAGAACTTGTTGGTCTTAACCTTGAATTCGTGACCATATACTTCTGATAATTTACCAGCAATCTTTTCAGTCATGCCTGGTGCAGCGTTAAGTCCGGTACCTACAGCAGTACCACCGATAGCCAATTCATAAAGAGTTGGCTTCAATTCTTGAATGTATGAAAGATCATGTTTCAATGCGGAAATGTAGCCAGATAATTCTTGACCAAAAGTAAGTGGAGTTGCATCTTGCAAGTGAGTACGACCAACCTTAACAGTTTTCCAGTACTTCTTTTCCTTAACTACTAATTCATCAATCAAATGCTTGATAGCAGGTTCAAGCTTGTCTAAGGCTTCAACAGCAACGATATTCATAGTAGTTGGATAAGTATCATTAGATGATTGACCACGGTTAACATCATCGTTAGGCAAAATACCTAAACCTGGGTGAAGCTTGTTGGCCAAGTTAGCCACTACTTCGTTAACGTTCATGTTACTTTGAGTACCTGAACCAGTTTGAAGTACGTGTAATGGGAAGTCTTTTCTTAAATCTGTATCATTAAGTGCTAAAAGATGATCAATTGCATCTTCAATTGCTTCACCTTTTTCTTTAGGTTCATCCCCAACCTCAACGTTTGATTCAGCTGCCGCCTTCTTCAAATGCAAAAAGGCACGGATGATTTGAATTGGCATTAATTCACCACTTGGGAAGTTATTGCGACTTCTTTCTGTTTGTGGACCCCACAAAGCATCCTTAGGAATTTTTACAGGGCCAATAGTATCACTTTCAATACGATATTCTTCTTCGCTCATTATTTTTCCTCCTTACATAAGCATAAGGTTTTTGTTAGTTTTCAATCACCTTTTATGATACCTGTAAAGGCTTTCTTTTTCAATTAAAGAAAAAAGATCTAGGATAGCCTAGATCTCATCTTAAAAATTTCTACCTATTTTGATGGTTCATCTTTTTAGCAAAGAAGTCACCAACAATTTGTACAATAAAAATCAAAATAATTACTAAGACAGTAGCAACTAAGGTAACGTCATTGTTAAAACGATTGTAACCATATGAAATAGCTGTGTTACCTAAACCACCGGCACCGATGGCACCAGCCATTGCAGTTAAACCAATCAATGAAATGATGGTTACTGTTGAAACGCGGATTAATTCTGAACGTGATTCACGTAAGTAAACATCAAAAATGATATCTGAAACAGTTGCGCCTAAACTTTGAGCAGCCTCTACTTTACCTGTGTCAACACTTTCAAGGGCAACTTGTACCTGACGAGCGTAGAATGGGAAAACACCTAAAGTTAATGGAACTAAGGCTGCCTTCATCCCGATTTGAGTACCAACAATCTTTTGCGTAACAGGTGCAACAAAGGCAAGCAAGATTACAAATGGAATAGCTCTAAAAATTGAAACTATCTTATCGCAAACGTTATACCAGAACTTGTTTGGACGAATACCGTCTTCTTTGGTTACAACAAGCAAAACACCAAAAATAATTCCGAGAATGCCACCGAAGATTGTGGCCCAAAAAGTCATGAATAATGTTTGAAAGATACTAGTTCCCCAGCCAGCGTCTCCGCCCCAGCCGAGTTGTACGACATTTGGACAAACTTTTTCAAACCAACTAATCATCTAAATTCCCCTTTTCATCCAATCTAGTCAAAGTAACGTTTTGCTTCTCCAAGAATTCTCTAGCTTGCTTTTGCTTATCGGCATCCCCTTTAACCAAAACAACCAAAGTACCGATCGCTTCGCCATTTAACAGTTCCACGTTACCATAAAGCATTGAAACCTCTACTCCAATTTGACGGTAAAGTTCAATAATGATGGACTTAGTCACATTGGCAATGCTGTAAACCAGTTGATATACCTCTTCATTTGCTTCTAGTTTGCCAAGGTTCAAGGCCTCTAAAGTTTGAATAGCTTCAAGGCCACCACCAACAAAGCGTTTAGTCAATTCCTTCTTAGGATGCAAGAAGACTTGACGCAAATTGCCTTTTTCAATCATCTTACCGTGTTCCATTACAGCAACCTTATTACAGATCTTCTTAACGGCATCCATTTCGTGGGTGATTAAAACTACAGTCAAACCTAATTGCTTATTGAGTCGCTTCAATAGATCCAAAATTTGTTGTGTATTTTGTGGATCAAGCGCACTAGTAGCTTCATCAGAGATCAAGATATCGGGGTGGTTAGCCAAAGCACGAGCAATAGCTACTCTTTGTTGCTGACCACCTGATAATTCAACTGGATAAAAGTTAGCCTTATCTTTCAAATCAACTAAATCAAGCAATTCTAATGAACGTTTTTCTAATTCTTCATCGGAAAGTTTTGCATGCTTTAATGCAAAAGCAACATTTTCTAAAACCGTTGTTTCATTTAATAGGTTGAAGCCTTGGAAAATCATGCCGATTTTTCGACGTTCCAGTTGCAATTGTTTATTAGAAATAACTTGTTTGCCCTCTTTAACAAAATCGACATCGTTGACCTTGATATTACCCTTGCTAGGATGTTGCAGGAGGTTAATCGTTCTAACCAAGGTTGACTTACCGGCACCAGAGAAGCCGACAACTCCATAAATATCGCCTTTTTCAACGTGCAAAGTTACATCGCTAACTGCTTTGACAACTTTACCCTTTTTTTGAGGAAAATCTATATCAATATGATCTAATTGAATAATGCTCATTCTAACCCCTCCTACTTAATCTTGATATCCCAAGCAGCAATTTGTGAATTACCGTAGTAGTGCTTAGTCATCTTCTTTGTCTTTTCGGTTTGGTAGGCCTTAACCACATCTTTGTAAAGTCGGTTGTTTTCTTGACCCTTCTTAGCACAAATGATGTTGATCCATTGCTTAGAATCTTTGTTAACTGGTTCAACGTAAATAGTTTGCTTATCGCCTAAACCAGCTGGACCAGCATAGTCGTTGTTAACTACTGAAGCATCAACTGAGTTGATTACTCGACCAGTTTGTTCAGCACCAACTTCCTTTAACTTAAGGTTGCGTGGGTTCTTAGTGATATCGGCTACAGTAACAAGTGTCTTGCCCTTTCTTAAACCGATTAAGCCAGCGTTTTTAAGAACAAACAATGCTCTTGATTCATTAGTTGCATCATTTGGAATGGCAATAGTTGCACCATCTGGCAATTGAGACAACTTCTTGTATTTCTTAGAGTACAAACGAATTGGTGCAATATAAGTTTTACCGATTGGAACTACACCACCACCATTTGACTTGTTCCATGCTTTAAGGAAGGCGTAGTGTTGGAAAGCATTCAAATCAACATCGCCAGATTTCAAAGCCTTGTTTGGCTGGTTGTAATCAGTAAAATTCTTTATCTTAATCGTAATACCATATTTATCTTTAGCCGTTTGAGCAACGCTCTTCCAAATAGCTGCATCTTGTTTACTTTGTGAGACAACACCAACTGTTACAGTCTTGGCTTGGGTTTTACTTGGAATTCCTGGTCCAAAACTAAACCAACCAGCAATTAAGATTAAAACGCCGATAATTGTCCAAATAATTGTATTTCTCCGTCTACGCTTACGCATGTAACTCAACTCCTAATAATGAAAATAAAAAAGCATTCATCCTAAAAGGACGAATGCTCGTGTTACCACCTTTAATTCATTTATCACTCACGCGATAAATCTCATTAGCTATCAAATTAATAGCCTGCACTGTTAACGGGTACAAATCCGCTGATAGCTAAATATCACTATCAGTCATCGTTCCAAGCCCATATTCGCTAGAGCCTATTTGCTAACTTTCACCACCACGTTAGCTCTCTTTATAAATAGGAAACTAGTTACTCAGCTCTTCAAGATGTTTGATTAATAATTTGTTATAAATAAGTTATCATCATTTTTTAATCTAGTCAACATATTTTTAATTATTCTTCTGAGTAAGCGGTTTTATTTTATAATGTGATTATATCTTATAATTTAATAATTGCTAAGGAGAAAGAAATGAAGAAAAATCACTTTCGAAGTTTGGCTCTCTTATTAGTAGCGGCAGTAGGCTTGATTTCCTTTGCCAATACTAATGTCCCATGCAATAACCAAACCGTTTATGCCGTTTCAGATAAATCACTCGCTAATCTGAAATTTCATAAACAAGAAATTGTTACGGTCGACCATAATAAACCGCGCTTCTCTAAAAGTACGTTGTCAAAGAAAAATGGTCCCTGGCAAAAATACAGTAATTTAGATTACTTAAATAGAGCTCAGGCGGCTAATGCCCTTTTGAATAGGAGATTGATGCCCCATAGTCCAAGAGCTGGTTTGACTTGGGATCCAACTGGTTGGCACAACAAACGCATTGCTAGTGGCTGGCTTTACAACCGTTGTCACCTAGTTGGCTATCAATTAACCGGTCAAAATAATAATCCGCGCAACCTAATTACTGGAACACGTGAATTAAACGATCCAGACATGCTCAAGTACGAAAATGAAGTTGCCAATTATTTGAAAGACTCTTCAAGTAATTACGTTCGCTACAGAGTTACACCAATTTTCAAAGGTAATGACTTGTTAGCAAACGGTGTTGAAATGGAAGCTAAATCAATCGGCAGCAATGCTGTTGATTTCAATGTTTATATTTTCAATGAGCAACCTGGCGTAATCTTAAACTACAAAGATGGTACTAGTCGCGTTAAACATGGTTCAAGTACGATTGCTGAACATGTAAAAGCTAGAAGCCATCATGTGACTAAAGCAAGAACCATTCATAACATTAAGCACAAGATTTCTACTGCAAATTACCGTGTAATTGGTAACAAACGCAGCAAGATTTATCATGTTGCCAGTGGTGAAAACTATCATATGAGTTCAGCCAATGCAGTTTGCTTCCCTTCAGAAGCTGCTGCTAGACGTGCTGGTTATCGTAAATCATTAAGATAATGAAAAAGAGTTATCTGCTTTTTTAAACAATGTCATTAAGTTAAGACATTGACAATTAAGGGTGCTTTTTTAGAGATCGAATCATTTGGATTCGATCTCTTTTTTTGTATAAAATAAAGGCGAAAAGACCTGCCTTTTCGCCTATCTTATA
>NZ_PCZD01000024.1:0-26006 GCF_002553975.1 Lactobacillus sp. UMNPBX6 | reverse complement strand
GCTAAACTATTGAGTTTTCAAGGCTTCATAGTTTTTTTGATGTGGGAAGTTTAAGTTAATAAAAATAAGGCCTATCAGCGGCTAAACGTGCTTTCACTGATAGACCTTATTCATAAATATTTGGTAGATTGCAAATTTAATCCGAATTTTTGGACAAATTTGTCAGCATAACCTGATACGGTGTTTGTCAGTCGAGTATTTTAAGCGGTCGCTGGTTAATTTGGAGTAACGTCGTCGTTAAATCTTGAGCACTAATGTGCTCAAAACGAGTCCCATTAGGATAAAAATAACGTAAATTCCGATTAAAGCGTTCATTACTACCACGTTCAGCTGGAGTATAAGCATGGCAGTAATAGGCCTTAATACCATATTGTGATTCAAGTGATACTAGCCCACTAAACTCAGTGCCACGGTCCACAATAAAGCTCCATTAAAAGTGGTTAGGAACTTAGTTAGTGCTTCATTATCTTCTGAAACATATAGCGCACCTTGTCCAGGCGGCTGTTTGGACGGCGGGGCTGGATGACTGGCTTGCCGACAGCGGCCTGATACCCTTTCAGTTCTGTAAGGCATACGCTCTGCCCGTTGGTGTAAGAGGCCAGATCAGTACGGTATGCCTGTATACAGCGGGCGGGAATCTCGCCAGTAAAGACAACTTCATCCTTTTTTACCTGGACCGTTTCGATGGTGGCACAGTATTTCGGTGCATCATGATAAGCCCTGGAAAGATATTCCCGGGGCGCATAGAGGGTGAAGGAGAGATAAGGTTCCAGCAGTTGCGTCCCTGATTCCTTCAATGCCTGTTCCAATACAATCGGGGCCAATGAGCGGAAGTCCGCCGGCGTGCTGACCGGACTGTAATAAAGCCCGTATTCAAAGCAAATCTTACAGTCCGTTACGTTCCAGCCGAACAAGCCCTGCTCCAGCCCGTAACGGATACCATCCCTGACAGCGTTTTGAAAACTCTGGTTCAAGTATCCCAGCGAAACCCGGCTCTCGTATTGTACACCGGAGCCAAGCGGGAGTGGTGTAACAGACAGTCCGATGGATGCCCAAAACGGGTTGGGCGGCACCTCGATATGGATGGTGTGGCTGGCTGCTTTGAGCGGCCGCTCCATATAAATGACGGTGGGTTCCTTTACCACTGTTTCAAGCTTGTATTTTTCCGACAGCAAAGCGGAAACAACCTCCAACTGCACCCGGCCC
The DNA here is from genome assembly GCF_002553975.1 of Lactobacillus sp. UMNPBX6. Taxonomy (NCBI): domain Bacteria; kingdom Bacillati; phylum Bacillota; class Bacilli; order Lactobacillales; family Lactobacillaceae; genus Lactobacillus; species Lactobacillus sp. UMNPBX6. The sequence continues at coordinate 24,800 of NZ_PCZD01000024.1, read as the reverse complement.
AAAAAAGAAAGAATGATCTCATGGGTGATGGAATCCACCTCGCAGCGCAAAAGCGGGTCAGTATCCGCAAGTTGCGTAAGAGCGTCCAGCAGCCGTTCTCTTTGCGCTGCCGTTTTCGGCGCAATCGACGTCCGCAGCATGGGGAGGGGGTCCTCACGCCACCTTTTACGAGGGAGCCGGGTTGGGTCCCCTAATACATCGTTTAACCTCACGCTGTCGCTGGGAAGGATAACAATTTCACCCGGATAAGCGGTGTCTGTCCGAACAATTTCCCCTTTGGATGGAATACGCATCTCTGTGATTTTCAGCTTTTCTCTCCCGGCCAGGGCCACCGTATCCCGCAGGCGCAGCGTTCCGCTGTATAGCCGTAGATAGACACGCCGCTGGCCGCAATCTGTATACTCCACCTTGAAAACGCTGCCGCATAGGGCGGCGCTCCCCTGTTCCCCAATCGGTTGGAACAGCCCTGTCACCGCATCCATCAACGGTTGAATGCCAAGGCCCTTTTTGGCGCTGCCATAATAGACCGGGAACAGGGAGGCGTCTTGAACCCGCCGCTGTTCCTCCCGCACAAGTTTTTCCCGGCTGATTGGTTCTCCTGCGATATACTTTTCCAATAATTTATCGTTATTTTCGATGACCGCATCCCATGCTTCTATGTCGGTATTTTCCTCCAGGACTATTTCCGGGGACAGCGACACCGTCTGCTTGATGATAATATCGGCGGAGAGCTTATCCCGAACAGACTGAACCACGCTCTGCAAATCAACGCCAGCCTGGTCGATCTTGTTGATAAAGATAACGGTGGGAATGTTCATTTTCCGCAGGGCATGGAACAGAATACGGGTCTGGGCCTGCACGCCATCTTTAGCGGAGATCACCAAGATGGCCCCATCTAAAACAGCCAAAGAGCGGTACACCTCCGCCAAAAAATCCATGTGGCCGGGCGTATCCACAATGTTGACTTTACATCTGTGCCACTGGAAGGAAGTGACTGCCGCTTGAATGGTAATCCCACGCTGCCGCTCCAAAAACATGGTGTCCGTACTCGTTGTCCCTTTTTCGACGCTCCCCGGTTCTGAAATGGCTCCGCTGGCATATAGCAGGCTCTCCGTCAAGGTCGTCTTTCCAGCGTCTACATGGGCAAGAATTCCAATATTGATTATTTTCATGTGATTTTCCTCCCTTTACTGCCCCGAAGGGCATAAAAATCCCCAGCAGTAAAATACTTTTACCACTGGGGATGATAATTTGCGGACATACACATATACAGCATACACCTGTTTGTGAGTGCTGTTTTTGGGGATATGTCAAAATTGATAAGGCAAAAGTATTCTTAAATTGGGTACAAAAAACTAAGCCCCTACAAAAGGGACTATCATAATCCTTTGTTCCCACTATTTGATTATAGTTTTATTTAAGAATACCTTGCCGCATATTTTTTACTCCTTTTCTGGAATTAAATTATTATATCACATCAGTTTTAGGAAAACAAGTATCTAAAAGAAATTTTTCTTCCCCTTATATGTAACAATCATACCGGCTTCCTAACGTTCAGAATGGTTTCTACTGTCTGCTGCGGTGTTTGGTTGGAATTGTCCAGCCAAAAGCCGATCCGTGGTGTTGTCTGCATTTTACTAAATACAAATTCAATGTATACAGAAAGAAATATATAAGGAGTGGGAGGGATTCCGCCGTAGTCGGCATTGTAGGAAAATCCAAAAGTTTAGATTTTCTCAAAATGCTTATCTTTTGGTCTTTGGTTCGGAATAGTGTAGTGCTGGCGGTCTATCTATTGTTTTCGGTTGCTTGCTTCTTTACCGTACATGAGCATTGATTGCTGTATTGTAGATCAATTAATACCAATAACAAAAGATTAATAATAGGCAAAATTAAAAAATAAACAAATCGTGTTTTCCAATTTGCCAAAAATGAAAGTGAGGAAAATTGTGTTGCCATTAGATTATCTTCAACGTTCCTTTCTCTCGCGCTAAATCATTAATTTTTCTAACCATAACTAAAATTAACAATATCCAGATCAGCATACTGCAGATATAGGCCAAAATATTGGTCATATTCCCTGAATAAAGCAAAACCCTAACTGGCATAGTCATTGGCAAAAAATATTGTGATACTTCCATCAATGGTAGAGAAATCACTCTATTACCAAATAATCCTGTTAATAGTAAAATTGGAATATTAATCAACGCTTCGTAGACTAACGCGTTAGGAGTTAAGGTGAAGAAAGCCGCGATTAAAATATCCATTGTAGCTGCAGCAATCCAAAGCAAGATAACTATCCCAATGAATTTTAAATCAATTGTGCCCGTTGCTACTGAGAAGATTTTTGCTAAAAGAAATGACAAAGGAAAAGCAAGCAGGCCATAACTCGAAGCTGGTAAAAGAAGAGCAATCAAGGATGCTCGCTCATCATAGCGCGTGTTAATAATATAAGGAAGTGTTCCTTGAAAACGCTGATATCCTATACTTCCTGCAGCGGTAGTACATGAAGCCCATAAACCAAATACTGCACTTCTTATCCAGACCATTGGATCATTTAACCCATGATTAGCGTAAGCAATTGTGTACTGTAAAACGAAAATACTAACTGTACTAGTTATTGTCAACCAAAAGAAATACTGATTAGATATGTACAGCTTAAATTGAAACCAAAAAAGTCTTAAAAACCTCATTAATTCATCCCTTATTATTCTCTTCTAAGTTGTGGTGCTAAGGCAAGGTATGATTCTTCAAGTGTTGCTGGTCTATCAATTCGTTTAACTTTAGACAATTTCACAATATCTTGAACTGTACCTTTTGCGTGAACTTTGCCTGCACCTAATAAAACAATTTGATCTGCTAATGCTTCAACTTCTGACATCATGTGACTAGTTAACAAAATACTAATGTCATTTTGTGCTAAATTCTTAACTACATTTCTGATATTAGTAGCAATTTCTACATCTAAGCCATCAGTAGGTTCATCTAATAATAATAATTTAGGATTTCCTAGAAGTGCACGTGCAATGTGACCATTTTCATCAGCCAACTTATCAGTATTACCGATGTACAATTCTGGTTGTTGCATCGTTGGCATGTCTAAGAAGACCAAGGATTGACGTAAAACATGGTGTGCTAAGACGCCAGAGATACCAGAGATCGATTGGGAAGCAACCAAAGCAGGCTTGCCGCCCCAAACACTTTGACCCCATGGACGTGAAGCAACATCCAAAGCATTCTTCAAGGCTGCTGGGATGCTACGGTTATGTTCAGGTGTGACAAAGATGAACGCATCTTGAGCCGCAACGGCCTGACGAAATTCTGTATATTCTACGGGTGAATCCGCATCGTAGTCTTGGTTATATAGTGGCAACTTAGCGATATTTAAGTACGTTACTTCAGCGTCGTCTGGTAACCCAGCAACGATGTCCTCAGCGACCCCTTTAGAATAAGAATTTTTACGAATAGAACCTACAATTACACCATATTTTGTCATATCAAACAATCCTTTCAAAACTAATTTCCTTGTTATACTTACCAATAGTAAGTATAACAAGCTGTTGAAAAAGTGCAACCATTTTAGCCTATCAATTTTCAAAATCACTTGTTCAATCGCCAAAAAACGTTGTTAAATCAAGACTTACGCTCCAGAAAAATATTTTAGTCTATGTCTAATTACCGACAGAAAAGATCATCGGAGTATCAATGATTCCGATGACCCTTTCTTTATTTTCAATACACGTCTAACCGGAATTTACGTTATTTTTATCCCTCGCCTATCTCTAAATGTCTGAACACACCTTTTAAGATCCCGCTGAAATAAGGCCATTGCCCCAGCATTAACGGCAAGGCCCCAGACTTCACCCAACATATTCGGCCACTGTTATCTGCATAGCATCCGCCTGAACTTCCGACCTGATAAAAATGCGCTGACCACCACAGTGCATCAGCGCATATCAGACCGCGTATCGGTTCAATTTATAAAACGTCATAATTTATTTGATACGGGACAACATCCGTTTGATAAGTCGCAATAGAAAATTCAACTAGCCGCTGGTGACCATCCTACCCCTTACGTTTGCGCCGAATCGCTAATGGTAATCTAGCTTATTGTCTAGAACGATTTAACTGGCACCACGCGTATTCTATATATATGATTTTGATGATTTGATCGAAGAAAATGGAAAAATTCAAACAAATGGATTGTTATTATTTTTAGGAACAATGGCTGGAGTAAATGGATCAGCTTCTTTGTTGCGGGTGTCAAGTTCTAATGCTATAAAGTATGCTTCTAAACAAATATTAGGGAAACCTTTAATGAAAACTTTGTGGTACTCATTATTAAAAAATAACTAGTATAGTTGCTGGCAAAACACTAACCAAAAAGGGACTAGCCTCTGGAATTGAGAAAATTGTTCCAGTCGTTGGTGGAGTTACTTCGGGAAGTAGTAAGTGTCAATATTTTTGCGGTAGGCCAGCGTGTGTCAGTCAAGAAAGGGATTTTTTCTACGTAAAGTCAAGCATAATAAGAAGTTTGGCTTCATTTTTTGTTTAAATTTCAACTTAAACATCTTTTAGTGTCGATTTATTTTTTTAGTTAGACACAACAAATAAGCCCAGATCCATATCTGATTTTTGGGCTTAGCGTTATAATGTACTTGATCAATTAATTACGACTAAAGTCTTTTTGATTATGTGTGGCTACGTTGTAATCATATGGTTGATCATTGATAATCAGGGCATAAATGGTTCTGATTAGTTTATGAATTGAAGCAATAGCTATCTTTTTGAAACCTTTGGTTTGAGAGGATAGCTTTTTGCTTTCATAATAATCTGCTATATGACACGGATTTGTCTTAGCTGTATTATCTTTTCTACTATATTGTGGAATACTAATGGATTCATCTAGATAAATATTTAACCGTTGCAAGAGACTCACTACGTTACCAAAATACATTTCTCCTTTACCATTCTCCCATCTAGATAGTGTGGCTGGAGAAATTATTCCTCTTGCAACTTGAGTTAATGACAATCCCTTTTTTCACGTATATTTTTAAATATAGCCCCGTAATTATCTACTGTTTCCACTTTTATCACCAACCAGGGTTTAATTGATTTTAATAAATCCTACGCTACCATCTTCTCATACAAGCGATACATCCGTCCATCATAGGCACATAGCGAAATATCCATCTTATAATCAGAATTTTCCTTTTGCCACTTTTGAATAGTATCAACTGCAACTTTAGCTGCACTTTCTGCAGGATAACCATACACACCCGTAGAAATAGCTGAAAAAATCACGCTATGTAATCCCACTTTCTTTGCCAAAGCCAATGAATTATAGTAGCAAGAAGCTAGCATATGCGCATCACTAGTCTTGCCAGCATAAACTGGGCCCACTGTATGAATCACATATTTCGCAGGCAAATTATAGCCATGTGTTATCCTTGCTTCACCTGTTGGACAACCATGCAAAGTCATGCATTCTTCAAGCAAACGTGGACCCGCTGCTCTATGAATGGCACCATCAACGCCGCCACCACCAAGTAATGAATTATTAGCCGCATTAACGATCGCGTTGGCTTTCATCTTAGTAATATCGCCTTTAATAATTTTTATGTCTTTCATAATTATGTCCTTAGAAATAACCAACATTCTAACACCAATAACATTGTTATTTTGCTTAATTTAAAATCATTTTAAATGTTAAAAAAGTGAGTTAGTCATATCATGATATGATTAGCTCACTTTTTAATATTGATGTATTTTTTTATTCAAAACTGACTTAATTTGAGTCACATAGAGCACAATACCAATTACTAACCAAATAGCTGCAATCAAAATACCCAACCATAGATTAGTATTATTTAATTTGACGAAATTAACTAACTCATAAAATGGAAAAATATAGCTCAAACTTCTTAACCATGCAGGATAATTAGAAATTACAACCAATACACCTGAAACAATGGTAATTACTGAACCAAATAGGTTAGTGAAAAAGTAAGGATTTTTCATTTGCCATGACAAGCTCCAACCTGTAAAACCCATAACAGCACCAAAAACGCAGGCAACTGGTAAAATTACCAAGCAACGGAAGAACACCCCCCAAGGCAAGCCGAATAATAATAGCAATATCACATTGATTACACCCAAGACGATTCCTGCAATTAATGAAGTAAGGAATTTAGTCCCCCAATAATAAGGACTGTATGGTCTTTTTGCTATCATTTCAAGATCGATGCCCAAATTAGCATCTGTAATCAATAATTGCGACATTGCCTGAATTGATAAAGCTGCACTATCAATCACGATCGATGAGGCAGCGACATACCAGTTGAATTGATTGCTGTATTGTAGATCAATTAATACCAATAACAAAAGATTAATAATAGGCAAAATTAAAAAATAAACAAATCGTGTTTTCCAATTTGCCAAAAATGAAAGTGAGGAAAATTGTGTTGCCATTAGATTATCTTCAACGTTCCTTTCTCTCGCGCTAAATCATTAATTTTTCTAACCATAACTAAAATTAACAATATCCAGATCAGCATACTGCAGATATAGGCCAAAATATTGGTCATATTCCCTGAATAAAGCAAAACCCTAACTGGCATAGTCATTGGCAAAAAATATTGTGATACTTCCATCAATGGTAGAGAAATCACTCTATTACCAAATAATCCTGTTAATAGTAAAATTGGAATATTAATCAACGCTTCGTAGACTAACGCGTTAGGAGTTAAGGTGAAGAAAGCCGCGATTAAAATATCCATTGTAGCTGCAGCAATCCAAAGCAAGATAACTATCCCAATGAATTTTAAATCAATTGTGCCCGTTGCTACTGAGAAGATTTTTGCTAAAAGAAATGACAAAGGAAAAGCAAGCAGGCCATAACTCGAAGCTGGTAAAAGAAGAGCAATCAAGGATGCTCGCTCATCATAGCGCGTGTTAATAATATAAGGAAGTGTTCCTTGAAAACGCTGATATCCTATACTTCCTGCAGCGGTAGTACATGAAGCCCATAAACCAAATACTGCACTTCTTATCCAGACCATTGGATCATTTAACCCATGATTAGCGTAAGCAATTGTGTACTGTAAAACGAAAATACTAACTGTACTAGTTATTGTCAACCAAAAGAAATACTGATTAGATATGTACAGCTTAAATTGAAACCAAAAAAGTCTTAAAAACCTCATTAATTCATCCCTTATTATTCTCTTCTAAGTTGTGGTGCTAAGGCAAGGTATGATTCTTCAAGTGTTGCTGGTCTATCAATTCGTTTAACTTTAGACAATTTCACAATATCTTGAACTGTACCTTTTGCGTGAACTTTGCCTGCACCTAATAAAACAATTTGATCTGCTAATGCTTCAACTTCTGACATCATGTGACTAGTTAACAAAATACTAATGTCATTTTGTGCTAAATTCTTAACTACATTTCTGATATTAGTAGCAATTTCTACATCTAAGCCATCAGTAGGTTCATCTAATAATAATAATTTAGGATTTCCTAGAAGTGCACGTGCAATGTGCATTCTTTGTTTCATTCCTTTAGAGAAAAATTGTACCTTTTTATTCATGTCATTACTTAAACTAACTAAATCAAGTACACGTTCTATTTCCGCTTTTTGCTTACGATAAGGTATTTTAGCCAAATCTGCAAAATATGAGAGATTCTGTTTAGCTGTAGCTCGACCGTAAAAGCCCAAGTCCCCACCAAAGGAAACTCCAATATTATCACGTAACCTGGTCTTAATAATATTCTGACCACCGACAATCACTGAGCCAGATGTGGGTAATAAATAACCGCCTACAATAGAGACAATAGTAGTTTTACCAGCACCGTTGGGGCCCAATAAGGCAGCAATTTCACCTTTTTTAATATTAAAAGAAACATCGTCTAACGCTACAAATTTTTTTCCATTGTCATGATATACTTTTCGTAAATTTTGAATAGAGAGATAATTTGTCATTTATTTTCTGCTTCCTATATTTTCCTTCTTAAAAGATTTATCTAAAATCAATTGCGCCTCAGCTTTAGCCTCTTCTTTCATGCCTAATTTTATATAGCAACTAATCAGCATTTCTCTAGAAGCTTTTACTCCATCGAAGTTTCCAATATCTGCATGTTCATTAAGAGCTTCTTTAGATGTCATCAATGCATCATGATAATTTTTTAATAAATATTGAGTATAAGCCAAAATACTACATGCTTCAGCAACGTAACCTTTAGAATAAATTCTTACATGCTCTAAATTATTAATTGCAATATGGTAAGCTAATTTATAATCATGTTTTTGAATTTCTAATTGAACTAAATTAATAGCTACTTGTCCCTTATATCGTTCCGCTTGGCTTTTTCCTTTTATACTAGAACAAGTGGAAACATACTTATTAATTCTATCAGTTGCATTTACTAGTAGAGTTTTAGCCATTACTAATGAAAAACTATTTGGCTCCATTACAACTGCTAAACCCAACATATTATCGAATAATGCCATATACAGATCTTTATCTTTGGATCTAGGAATTTCTTTAGATATCAAAGTATATAGTAATTCTTGAGCGCCTTCATAATCATGAAATCTTTTAAGCTTAGTTATTATCAATCTATGGTAAGCTGTAATTACATGATTAATATCTCCTGCTCTCTGAATTGCCTTAGAAAAATATAAGTATGAATCTTTAGAGCCTTTACTTGCACATACAGTTCCACTATATATTAATGCATTATATGTTCCATGCTTTAGAATTTCACTTTTTCTTCTAGATACTATGTCAAAAACTGCATCAAAATTACCTGTTAACAAGATACAGGCATCCATAATATAAGGTAATAATCCTATCTCAGCTTGTAACATATCTGAAACCAGTTTATCGTATGATGGTATTTTTACATTTATTTTTTTAGTATTCCACTCCACAAATTCTCTAGGACTTGTTGTAAACCTCACACCTAAATCATTTAAAAAGAAAGGACTCCGTGAAGATCTGTCTCTTACCGAAGTCCCTTCTAATAATTTTTTAGATATGTTAAGTCGTTCGAGAAAAGCAGAATCTATTTTTTTATCAAATTTAGGAATTGATAAAATTTGATTTATAAAATCTTCTAAATACATCTTTTCTCCCTTAACTATCATTAAGCACCATGATTCCAAGTTTGCATTGGACCAGCAAGCATTACTTTAGCATCTTTCATCTTTGAAGTTGCTTCATCAATAATCTTTTCTAAAGTCATATTTTTCATCTCCTTCCAATTAAACTACAGACGTTATTTTATAATTACAGGTAACACCCAAATCATTGATAATGTCCCCTTTCCTTAAGAACAATTATATTATCATTCATATTTATGCTCTCGACTCATTAGTTTCGTCACACGAAACTATATTTTCCAAGATATTACTCTATTGCCGTATCCCCACATAATAAGTTGATCTTTTATTTGTTTTGCTTTCATCTTATTTCCTTCAAACATATACTTAAAGAAGAAACCTGCAATTCTATAAAACATATAGTGACTTCTACAATCCAACTTTTCTAAATAATCTAGACATTTTGTAATATTAGTTTCATTTCTATAACCATAATCGTAGCAGTAATATAGATAATTATTACAAATAATAGCTATTCTCTCGATCATTCTTTCTGAGGCATTATTATTTGAATATTGTTTTAATATTTGACTTATACAATTATTTAATTGTTTTTCAGTGAAGACTTGCATGCAGTTACCAAATAATCTTAGTGCATCAATATCTCCTAACCAAGTATCATGCCTTGTAAATTCTTTTATTATATCCTCTTTTATTCCTACACTTAATTCATCTAATTGTCCTCGAAAAGCTGCTATAGCTACAATGATTCTATACTTAAACACCTTATTACCTGGCAATTTAAGCACTTCTTGCAAACAATTTTCTATTTCATTTTTATCAGAGGTATTAAAAGCTATCCTTACCTTATTTTCAAGTTCTTCAGCTCTTTTCTCATTTTCTGAAATATACTCGTTTTTAATTAGCTCCAAAAAACTGTCTACATCGATATGGTGTGCAAACAAGATTTTAAATAAACTTTCTGCAGAAATGCCTTCTATTCCTCGTTCAATCTTAGAATAATGACTTTTATGAATAATTCCTTGGATCATTTCATCTTGTGTCAATCCTAGACGAATTCTTTGGTGTTTTAACGCTTCACCGATAGTCATCTTTCATCCCTCCAATTTAACTTCAACTATACTATCTTTTTAATTTTCTCTCCATACAAAAACGCCTTGCCCGAAAGCAAAGCGTTTTTTAGCATAAGCAATTTTAAATTTACCTTAACCCTTATCTGCACCAGCAGTAATTCCGTTAACGTAGAACTTCTGCATGAAGACAAACAAGATAGTAATAGGGATAGCGATGATTACACACCCTGCAACGAATTGTGCGAAGTATGCAGTCGCATTACCTTTGGCTGTGTGCACCATGTTGTACAAACCATAAGCAACAGTATAAGTCTTAGCATTTCCTGAAGTTGAAAGAATAATACCTGAGAAAATGAAGTCTGTCCATGGAGCGATGAATGCAGTCAAAGCGGTGTAAACGATCATTGGCTTTGAAAGTGGCAAACCAATGTGTAAGAACACTTGCCACTTAGTAGCACCATCAATTTCAGCAGCTTCGTCAATTGATCTAGGAATAGTATCAAAGAAACCTTTAGCAACGTAGAAGCCAAGTCCGGCACCACCAACATAAACAAGTAACAAACCGAAGAGGTTTAACATGTTCAAGCCTTTTAAGATGTAGTACAAAGCGATCATAGACATGAAGCCTGGGAACATCCCTAAAACCAAAGCAATTTGCAAAAATGGTTTTCTAAACTTAAAGCGAAGTCGTGACAGAACATAGGCAACTGAAATAGTTAAGAATGTCGAAATAACCATCGAGAGAAGAGAAACAATTAATGTGTTAATGATCCAGTTACCGAATGGGTATTGCGGATTAGTAAAAATACCAACATAGTTCTGCAACGTGAATTGTTCTGGCCAGAAGGTCGAAACGAATCCAGTATCATTGTATGAAAAACTTGCTAAGACGATCCACACAATTGGTAAAATCCAGATAATAGCAAGTAATGCTAAGAGGATATACCGAAAGATTAATGAGAGCCGTCTTTGATTTGAATATGACTTCATGTCTAGCCCTCCTTATAAGCGTTAGTGTGGCGATATGCAATCAGCGAGACGACCGCACTAATAATGAAGATTAAGATACCTAGTACAGCTGACGCGTTATAACGCTGTTCCTGACCGAACGTCAAGTTATACAGCCACGTTACCAGCAAGTCAGTCGACCCGGCTCCGTTATACTTACTGTTCATTGGTGCACCACCCGTCAGCAAGAAGATAACGTTGAAGTTGTTGATGTTACCAATGAATTGTTGAATAAGTGAAGGTGCCATAACGAATAGAATTTGTGGGAAAGTGATTGAGCGGAAAATTTGTGCAGCGTTGGCACCATCGATCTTGGCAGCTTCAATTTGATCTTCTGGCAAGTTTTGAATAATTGCAGTTGAAACCAACATTGAAACTGGGATACCGATCCACATATTAACAAGGATAACGGTGATTCTAGCTACTAATGGAGAAGCTTGGTTATCAATGAAGTGAATTGGCGAACTAATCCAGTGTAAGTTCATCAAAATATTGTTCAAAGCACCTTGGTAGTCTAAGAACTGAGCCATCATCAAAAGTGAAACGAATTGAGGAACAGCCCAAATAATTACAAAGACTGTTCTCCAAAAGGCCTTATACTTAATGCCTTTGGATTCAATCAACATTGCAAGCAAAACACCAAAGAAGAAAGTAGTAGCAGTTGCAGCTACGGCCCAAATCAAGGTCCAGCCCAATACTGGGAAGAAAGTACCAGCTAAGTCACCACTCAACACATTACCGAATGCTTGGAACCCTGTCCAAGAAAAGGCGATTGGGTGCTGACGATCATAGTTAGTAAATGCCATTGAAATCATGAAGACTGTTGGCAAAACTGTGAAGAATAGGATACCCAATAATGGAATAACCATCAAGGTTGCGTGTAACCGAGTATCAAGCAAACTCTTAAGTTCTTCAACGTTAGTTGGAATATGGTCCCCATCACGCTTCAAAATATAATTATGTCTAGTTGAGCGTAAGTTGACAATGTATAGGTAAATGATTGCTACACATAAGATCAAGGCCAATACACCGAATAACAAAATCAAAACTGAGTTTGATGGTTGCTTGGTTACATAAACGCCTTGTGCGGCATCATAAACAACTTTTTTGGTTTTAATAGTACCTAATGTAGCTAATGAATTTAAAGTAGGGATACCACTGAGGATAAACCAAACAATAAAGATAATTTCTGAAAGTAAGAGTGAAATACCTTTTACCCATTGTTTGTTTGCCAAGGCGTTACTACCCATTAAGAAGAATGATAACTTGGTAGCAATGTCACCTTTTGACCAAACCTCGCGATATGTTGCTTTAGGAGCTACATGCTTTTTCTTTAGAAACATAACTTCTCCCCTTCTTAGGCAAAAAGGCTGGACAATTTTTATTTAGCCCAACCCTTGCTTATGCTTTTAGCAAATTATTTCTTTTCAATGTTCTTAGCGAGCTTAGCAAGTTGTGGCTTGTATTGTGCTGGCTTAATCTTGCCGTCGTAAGTACCACTGATAAGTGGAGCTGCACCATTCCAGAATGCGGCCATTTGTGGAAGCTTAGGTTGCAATACTGAGTTACCTGGCTTAGCCATTTCGATTACAGCTTCAGCAACCGGGTCACTCTTAACAGCACTTGAGTTGACAGCGCTCTTCAATACTGGAATTTGACCAGCGTTCTTATGAGCAATTAATTGTGACTTCTTGTTAGTAATGTAAGCAGCTAAATCTGAAGCAGCCTTAGCATTCTTGGTGTTAGCATTAACTGCGAAGCCTTCAATACCAAGGAATGCTTCCATTTGTACGCTCTTACCACCAACTTCAATCTTAGGATACTTAGCAACTGCGAAGTTCTTACCCAAGATCTTCTTGATATTAGCAGCGTTCCAAGGACCGTCCAAAATAGCTTGTGCGTTACCCTTCTTCAATTGGTTCAAAGCGTTTGAAGTTTGCATTACGCCCTTGTTCTTCTTTTGAGCTGCGTACCACTTCAAAGCATTAATACCGTTTTGTGAGTTGAAAGTTGAGTCCTTAAGGTCTTCACCATTCTTACCGTAAAGTGTAGTACCTGCTGAGAACATTACTGGCCACATTACGTAAGCGTTAGTAAAGTCGGTAGCTACAACACCCTTTGAAGTTAAAGTCTTCCAGTCCTTAACGTCGTTAGCTGATAACTTAGACTTGTTGTAGTAAATGGTTTGAGCTTGTTGTGCGTATGGGAATGCGTAAACCTTGCCCTTCCAAGTTACACCCTTTGAAGCAACATCGACATAGTTGTCTTGGATATCCTTAGTTGCTGATGGTGAAAGTGGGTTAATGTAACCAGCTTCAGCCATTTGACCTAATTGATCGTTAGGAACTTCAAAGACATCAGCAGCCTTTGATGGGTCCTTACCAACGTCTGTCTTAGCGTTAGCTGAACCGTTAGGACTTTGAACTACACGAACCTTAATATTCTTGTTCTTCTTAGTAAAGTCCTTAGCAATTTGCTTGTAGTAAGGAACTTGTTCAGTATCCACCCAAAGAGTCAAATTTGCACTCTTACTTGAGCTTCCATTACTACTTGATGAATTTGATGAGCCGTTTGAACAAGCTGCAAGTGACATAGCAGCTAAAACAGCAGTACTACCTAAAGCCATTTTCTTCCAAAACTTCATGACTTTTTCCTCCTAAAAAACCAAAATAATAAACAATTCTTAACAACAGTAGCCTTTGCTACATACGGTTGTAAGCTTTAATTAAAATTAGTTAACGATGGCCTTTGTGGTGTCTTTATCAAAGAAGTGAGCTTTGTTAACATCGAAGCCCATCTTTACCTTATCGCCTGGCTGGTGATAATCACGAGCGTTTACCAAGGCTACAAATTCAGTTCCGTCAACTTCTTGATAAAGTTGGATGGTTGAACCCAAAAGTTCTGAAACAACAACCTTAGATTCAATAACTGAGTTTGGCCAAGTTTCCATAAATGCTTCTTCTGAGTGGATGTCTTCTGGACGAATACCAAAGACAACATCCTTATCGTTGTATCCCTTTTGTTCAAGCATCTTAGCTTTACCTTCAGGGATTTCGATATCAAGACCCTTGCCATCAGAAATTCTTTGGTCTTTGTAATGGACGTTAAAGAAGTTCATTTGAGGTGAACCGATAAATCCAGCAACGAATTGGTTAACTGGGTGGTTGTAAACCTCAAGTGGTGTGCCAATTTGTTCAACCTTACCTACTGACATAACTACGATTCTGTCAGCCAAAGTCATGGCTTCAGTCTGGTCGTGAGTTACGTAAATAGTGGTTGTGCCAAGTTGTTGGTGCAGCTTGGCAATGTTGGCACGCATTGATACACGAAGCTTAGCGTCCAAATTAGAAAGAGGTTCGTCCATTAATAGAATAGGGGCACTACGTACAATCGCACGCCCTAAAGCAACACGCTGACGTTGACCACCGGACAAAGCGCCTGGCTTTTTATCTAAGTATTCTTCCAAGCCCAACATCTTAGCGGCCTTATGAACACGTTTATCAATTTCAGCTTTATCTACGTGACGTAATTTAAGGCTGAAAGCAATATTGTCATAAATAGTCATGTGTGGATACAAAGCGTAGTTCTGGAAAACCATCGCAATGTGTCTATCCTTTGGAGCGACATCATTCATTACCTTGTGATCAATTTCCAAAGTACCTTTACTGATGTCTTCCAAACCAGCAACCATTCTTAATGTAGTTGACTTACCACAACCGGATGGTCCAACGAAAACGATGAACTCCTTATCTTTAATATGTAAGTCAAAGTCATTTACAGAATACTTATCGTTGCCTTCGTATTTCTTGTAAATATGGTTTAAATCAACCTCAACCATTGTTTCCCCTACTCTCTAACTTTTATTCTTTTTCTTCAAAAACTTTTTCAATTTCACTAAGCTTAAGATCAGCAGTTGTTGGTACGATGTAGTCAGCTTCTTTTAAAAGTTCCTTATCACCAATACCAACTGCAAATTGATGAGCAGCCTTGATTGCTTCAACACCAGCCTTGGCATCTTCAAAGCTGATTACTTCGTTTGCCTTTAAGCCAGCAATTTCTTGCGCCTTAATGTAGATTTCCGGATCTGGCTTACCATGGTGAAGAGTTGCTGGATCAACGATCCCATCAAATTCATCCATGATACCCAATCTAGTTAAAATCTTTGGTGCATTCTTTGAAGCAGAAGCAATTACCATCTTTAAGTTTTGCTTCTTAGCATCTGCTAACAATTCAGGAATACCAGGCAAGATATCCTTTGGTGTCATAGTTTCAACTTGTTCAACAAACTTAGCGTTCTTTTCTGCAGCAAACTTTTCTTTTTCTGCTTCGGTGTATTTGTCTTCTTGACCACCGTACTTCAATATCAGGTTAAGTGAATCCATTCTTGAAATACCACGCAAGCTATCAAGTTGAGCATCTGTTAAGGTAATGCCTAATTCCTTAGCTAAATTGTTCCAAGCTGTAAGGTGAAACTTAGCTGAGTTAGTTAAAACACCATCTAAATCGAATAACAATCCTTTAAGCATTTGTAGTTTCACCTTCTTTAAGAGTAACTTTCTTATCGTGAACTAATACATCAATATCTTCACCCTTAAGCAAAGTAAGCTTAGTTCCTTCATGATCAACATAAACTTCGATCAAGCGACCACGGTAGTTGATCTTGAAGCTGTAGTGATCCCAACCTTCAGGAACAAATGGGTTAAACTTCAATTGGTTGTGATCGTAACGCATGCCTGCGAAACCTTGAACAATTGTAAGCCATGAACCACTCATTGAAGTGATGTGCAAACCATCAACGGTGTCGTTGTTGTAGTTATCAAGGTCAAGACGAGCAGTTCTTTGGTAAAGCTCAACAGCCTTCTTTTGCTTGCCAAGTTCAGCAGCTAAGATTGAGTGAATACATGGTGAAAGTGAACTTTCGTGAACTGTTAATGGTTCGTAGAAGTCGAAGTTCTTTTCCTTTTGTTCCATAGTGTATTCATCGTTCAAGAAGTAGATACCTTGTAAAACATCGGCTTGCTTGATAAATGGTGATCTCAAGATCTTGTCCCATGACCAGTGTTGGTTAATTGGACGTTGATCTTCGATTTCGCTAACTGGACGAATATCCTTGTCTAGGAAGTCATCTTGTTGTAAGAAGATGCCTCGTTCCTTGTCTTCTGGTAAGTACATGTTATCTACGATGTCTTGCCATTTAGCCTTTTCTTCGTCAGTTACGCGAACTCTTTCTTGAGCTTCCTTAGTAGCAAGTGGCAAACGTTCCAAAGTGTATTGCAGAAGCCATCTTGCCATGGTGTTAGTGAACCAGTTGTTGTTAACGTTGTTTTCGTATTCATTAGGACCCGTTACACCGTGCATTACGTACTTGTTACGCCACTTTGACCAGTGAACTCTAGCTGCCCAGAATCTTGCGGTACCAACTAAAACGTCCATACCTTCGTTCTTAACGTAGCTGTCGTCGCCAGTGTAATCAGTGTACATAGCGATTGCGTGAGGAATGTCCGCATTTCTGTGAATTTCTTCAAAGGTGATTTCCCATTCATTGTGACATTCAATCCCGTTGAAGGTAACCATTGGGAACAATGCACCTGGTAAGCCTTGTTCTTTAGCGTTATGGTATGCGCCTGGCAATTGATCGTGACGGTATTGTAAAAGTGCCCGAGTAACACTAGGATCAGTAACACATAAGTACATTGGAACAATATAGGCTTCAGTATCCCAGTAAGTAGCACCACCGTATTTTTCACCGGTAAAACCTTTAGGACCAACGTTAAGACGTTCATCTTCACCGTAATAAGTCATGAATAATTGACAAATGTTAAAGCGGATACCTTGTTGAGCGGCATCATCACCAGCAATTACAACATCTGATTTGTCCCAGCGCTTTTGCCAAACGGCTTCATGATCAGCTAAGTTTTCTTCAAAACTCTTAGCTTGAAGCTTGGTCATCAATTCAGCTGCCTTAGCATCTTGATCATCTGGTTTGACGTCACGACTAGTAACAACAATGACATCTTTTTCAAGATCGTAGCTTTCGCCTTCATTTAACTCAACTGAAAGCTTTTCATGAAGTTGGGCTGCTTCAGTTGAAACATCACCCTTAACTACTTCACCATTATGACGAAGACTTTGCTTAAGGAGGACTGTAAATTGTGGAACCTTGTAGGGGTTAGCCTTAGTTTCAACCTTAATAGTTCTTGCTTCAGCATTTTCACCTAAAGGCATCCAGAATTTTGCATCGTAGTTACTGTCTTCGTTAACAACAGTTCCATCAAGTGCTGCATCAAAGTCGATCTTAGCTTTACCACTTAAAACGGTAGCCTTAACTTTAATTAAAGCTGCTTCTTTTAAGGTAATATGTAAAAACCTTTCGAATTCGAATTTAACCTTAGTATCCTTACCTTCATAAGTAAAACTTCTAGTCAGAAGACCTTGGTGCATATCAAGTGCTAAGTAGAAATCACTAAACTTAACTTTAGCTAAGTCAAGTTTTTCACCATTAATCGTAATTCCCATGTTGATGAAACTTGGTGAGTTAGGAACCTTACCAAAGTACTTTGGATATCCGTTCTTCCACCAACCAACACGCGTCTTATCAGGGAACCAAACACCAGCAAGGTAAGTACCTTGTAAGCTGTCACCTGAATAGCCTTCTTCAAAGTTTCCTCTCATACCCATGTAATCGTTGCCGATTGCAGTCATACTTTCTTGCAATCTTTTATCTTTTGGTTCGAACTTATGGGTAACGACCTTCCAAGGATCAATTTCAAAGATTCGTTTCATATATTCTATCTCCCGTAATATTCGAGGTTCTCTCTTGTTTACGCTTTCATTATCCTTTAGTTGAAAGCGGTTTACAATATTAAATCTGCTGTTACCGTTATCAGGATTAGTTAATAGAAAAAGAAGGTAGATCTTAATCTGCCTTCTTTTTTTGCTTATTAAAAGTAACTTTTAATGAACACTCACTACAAAGCCTTTTGGTGCCAATTGATTATTCTCATAATCTTGACTAAACGTGTTCTCACAATTGATCTCTACTGGATGATCGGTCGTGTTAAAGTATGCTTTAATGCTTTCATTCCCCTCACGATCGACCTCAATTAACCCATTCTCTGTTACGTGTAACTTAATTCGACCTTTACCGAAAGTTTCATCATGTTGCAAACGAAAGTCAATCAATTGATGAACTCGTTGCCAAACCGGGCCGTCTTCTTTTGCCCAATCCATTGGTTTACGACAATCAGGATCGTTGCCACCAGTCATACCCATTTCAGTTCCATAATAAATGCATGGACTACCCTTTTGCATAAATTCAAAAGCTAAGGCTTGCAAAGCCAAATCTTGGTCTCCATTAGCTACTGTCAAAATTCGGGCTGTATCGTGTGAATCAAGCATGTTCATCATGGCTGCATTGGTAGCATCGCGATATTTCATCAACTGGTCTGTCAAACGACTAGTTAATTCTTGTGCTGACAGCTTATGCTTGAAAAAGTGATCTTCAATCTGCAATGTATATGGATAATTCATTACGCCAGTAAACTCATCACCGTTAAGCCATGGACGAGCTGAGTGCCAAACTTCACCAACAATGTAAAAGTCTGGCTTGATATCAGTTACTGCCTTATGGAACTTCTTCCAGAAATGATGATCTACCTCGTTGGCAACATCCAAGCGCCAAGCATCAATATCAAAATACTTCACCCAGTACGTAGCTATCTCAAGCAAGAAATCTTGTACTTCAGGGTTAGCAGTATTTAATTTAGGCATGTGCTTTTCAAATGCGAAAGTATCAAACTGCGGATTTCCTTCACCTTGCAATGGATCATGGTACGGTTCAACTGGATACTCATTAATGTGGAACCAGTTAGCAAAACGAGAACTTGGACCATTTTTAACCACGTCTTGCCACTGCATTGATTGATCACCTAAGTGGTTAAATACCGCATCCAGCATGACTTTCATGCCACGTGCATGGGCCTCATTAACTACTTTGGCAAACAAGTCTTTATCACCAAATTCTGGATCGATTTGCAAATAATCAATCGTGTCATATTTATGGTTGGAGCTTGCTTTAAAAACAGGACAGAAGTATAAGCCATTTACTCCAAGTTTTTTCAAATAATCCAAATGGTCTAATACCCCTTGCAAGTCACCACCATAAAAGTCTTCTCGACCAGGATGATCTTCGGGATTCCAAGGCTTCACATTTTTAGGATCATTAGATTTATCACCATTGGCAAAGCGTTCTGGGAAAATCTGATACCACACGGTATGTCTAACCCATTCCGGTGTTTTAACCATATCAATATCATGGCAATATGGAACCTTAAAATATGAGCCATCTTCCATTAAGGCTGTCTCTACATCGCTGCTGATTGCTCTGTCACCTACAACAACGCTGGTGCCATCGCTACCAATTACTTCAAAAGTATACTTTAAACGGTGAAATGGTGCTTCAAGGGTAGCTCCCCAGTGATCCTCAACTTGACCTTCACCAATCTTAGTCATTTCAATGGTTTTAGCTTGGTTCAATGGTAAATAGTTATCGCAATAATGCACAATAACTTTTTCAATATCATTCTTTGCGCTATGAAAACGAACACGAACATGAGTCGCATCAATTACAAAGCTGTCTTCACTTTCAGTTCTGTGTTTTAATGCTGCTAATTGCATGTTTTAATTCTCCTTTTTCAACACAACACCTGCATAAGGCATCAAAGTTAATTTCCCGTTAGTTAATTGATATTCTCCTGCTTTTAATTTTTCTTCCGTATATCCTTGTGGAATCTCTACTGTAATCTTTTCATTGCTTAATGAAACTGCCACGATTGCACTCTCATCGCTTAAATCACGCTGGTAAATATAACTATTTTTATCAGTTGGAAGCATATAGTAGTCGCCATCTTGGAATAAGCTTTCTTTTTTAAGGGCGATCATCTTTTTATAAAAAGTAAACATGCTAATATCTGAATTTACTTCACTAGCAACTGAAACATGTTTTTCAACAATCCCGTTAATCCAAGGAGTTCCTTCAGTAAAACCATAATTTTTAGTGTCATTCCACGGCATTGGACCGCGAGCTGGCAACTTATGCGTTTCACTTACCATCGTCATTGCATCTTCTCTACTGATACCTGCCTGTTCTGCTTTTTTAATCCATGGTGCCACCGTCTGATCTTCAAATTGATCAACACTAGTAAAATGCAAATTCTTTAAGCCTAATTCTTCGCCATAATAGATAACTGGAATCCCGTGCTGCAAATACATCAAGATAGCCAAACTTTTAGCTTGGGTTGGCGTCTTCGCCACTCTGGTAGCCAGTCTAGCCATGTCATGATTATTCCAGTAAAGAGTTGGCTGAGAAACACCTGCTAAGGTCTGTTGCCAAACAACTTGATTTTGCTTAAAGGCCGTAAAATCAATACCCTTAGGTTGATATTGCTCAGGATAGCGCTTATCTACTTTTGACTCATCATCAGTAAAGTAACGAAAAGTTATAACACTATCCATCAAATGATTACGCTTATTAGTGTAATCAACGGCCAAATTTACGCTTGCACTTGCAGCTTCGCCTAATAGCAAGGCGTCTGGATAATCTTGCTTAATCTTTTCACAAAACGGCCGCATCCATTCCTGAACTTGAGGCAAGTTGGCAAAAAATGGTTCGGCAATAACCGGTTTGTCATCACCAACTTTATTAGGATAATTTTGTCTCAAATCTGCTTTGCCAATATGAATAAACGCATCAAGCCGCAGACCATCAATCCCCTTTTTTAGCCAAAATTCAGCTACTTCAAGCATGGCGTGGCGCACTTCAGGATTTTTCCAATTAAGGTCCGGCATACGCTTATCAAACAAATGGAAATATGATTGACCAGTTCCTGCTGGATCAGGCTCCCAAACGCTGCCACCAAAGAAACTCCCCCAATTGTTAGGGCGCTTGCCATCATGACCTGCAAAAATGTAATAATCACGATACAGACTATCAGGATTCTTAATTGCATCTTGGAACCATGGATGCTGATCTGAAGTGTGATTTAAGACAAAATCCATAATAAGATGAATGCCAGCTTCATGAAGTTCTTTAATTAAGTTCTCCATGTCTTCCATTGTTCCCATATGTGGATCAATAGCAAAATAGTTTGAAACATCATAGCCATTATCTACTTGTGGTGAAACAAAAATAGGATTAAGCCAAACGGCATTAACCCCTAAATTTTGCAAGTATGGTATTCTCTTCCGAATACCATTTAGGTCGCCAATACCGTCATCATTACTATCTTGAAAAGACTTAGGATAAATTTGATAAATAATTGCGTGATCATACCAATGTGCCATAATTTTTCCTCCATGCATAGTTTAGTTGATATAAGAAACCGTTTTCAATATGTATAGAGATGTTACCGGTATCAAAAAAGCATATCTTGCGATATGCTTTATCTTTTAATTATTATTTATTATCTCGTAAGTTTAATGACTTCACGAGCGATCATTACTTCCTCATTAGTTGGTACAATCAAAGCTTTAACTTTAGAATCTGGCTTTGAAATAAATTTTTCACCATCAGTTCTGTTAGCTTCAAAGTCAGCCTTTAAGCCTAAATATTTCAAAGAAGACATAATGCCTGCACGAATTCCGGGATCATGTTCACCAATACCGGCCGTAAAGACAATACCGTCTACACCATCCATTTCTGCAGCATAAGCACCAACATAGCGAACTACCCGATTAATGTAAATACGACGAGCTAACTTGGCTCTTGGTTCATCACTTTCAATCAAATCACGCATATCTGATGAAACGCCTGAAATACCTAACAACCCTGATTCTTGATTCAACATATCAATTGCTTGATCAATATCCATACCAGTCTTATGCATCAAGTATTGCAAAGCCGATGGATCAAAGTCACCGCTTCGAGTCCCCATCGTCACCCCAGTTAATGGACTAAAGCCCATCGAAGTATCATATGATTTGCCATTCTTAACTGCAGTGATTGATGAACCTGATCCTAAATGGCAAACAATTAAACGAGCGATGTTAATATTTTTATGCATCATCTTAGCGGCACGAGGGGCAACATAACGTACAGAAGTGCCATGTGCACCATATTTACGCACTGCGTAATCCTTATAATACTTGTACGGAATAGAATATAAATAATGAACAGCATCAAGAGTGTGGTGATATGCCGTATCAAAAACGGCAACCTGTCGAACGTTAGGCAGAATACTCATAAAAGCTTTAATTCCTTCTGTTTCAGGACCATTATGCAAAGGTGCTAATTGAGCAATCCGTTCAAGTTTGTGTAAATTATGATTATCAATGACTACAGAATTAGGAAATACTTCTCCACCGTTAACGATTCGGTGCCCTACTCCTTTAATTTCACTTAATTTCTCTACAACATGATATTTCTTTAAACAGTCAATCAATAAGCTTACTGCATCCCTTTGCGTAGGAATCGACATATTTTTAATATATTCGTTACCGTTAGCCAATTTTATTTTAAAAATCGAATTTGGCATACCTACACGTTCTGCTCCGCCTTTTGCAATTACTTCTTCGCTAGGAAAAGAAAAGAGCTTATATTTAAAAGAAGAACTACCAGAATTGATTGCTAAAACTTTTTTCATAATATCGTGACCTCTGTTTTATTCGATGTATCTATAACTTATCTCTTATTTTTAAGTATAGCGCTTTCATTGCAGAGATGGAAAAATTTTGAAATTAAAAAATCACATCGATGTGAAAATCAATGCGATTTTATTATCTAGTAGTCTCTCGTCTAATCAATTCTGGCTTAAGCATAACTTCACCTTGTGGGGAACCAGATTGAGCAATTTTTTGCAATAACATACTTGCTAGCATTTCACCCATCTTAAAAATAGGCTGCTTAATTGTAGTTAACTTAGGATTAGAAACTTGGTCCAAAAAGACACCGTCAAAGCCAATCACACCAAAATCTTCCGGAATCCGAGCGCCCTCAGCTTGCAGCTGCCGGACAACGCCTACCGCAATTCGATCACTAGCACAGACAAAACAAGTATCTTTTTTAAACCCTTTAAAATGCTCATGAATCACATCTTGGGCGGCATGACTGTGGTTAGAAACCCGATAAATCTGCGGAATTAATTGGTGCTGTTGCAAAGTATTGATATAACCAGCTTCACGCGAATACTCAAATGGCTCTTTAATATCAATTCCGATAAAAATAATGCGCTTATATAAGCGATCCAATGCATACTGTGTTGCCATCTTCTCGGCAGTTTGATTATCTGTATCAACAAAATCATATCCGCGGTGATTTTCACCAAATAATACGAATGGCTTATCCAGCTTATCGAACATATCATAATCTTTATTCCGCGCACCTGTAATCAAATAACCATCGGCACGACCTTTTTCAATTTGGCTGGGATCAGTTACTAACTGCATGGCGTATTGCTTAGTATTCAATCCTCGAGCAAAGCCAAAAAGCAAGTTTATGTAATATGGCTCGGTTGTATCAATATCTTCTAAAGTAACAAATTTGACTACATTAGTACGATTATTAACTAAAGCTTGGGCAATTGAATTAGGATGGTAATTTAAATCTTCCATCGCCTTTTCAACTATTACTCGCAACTCTGGCGTTACTTGCTCTGGGTGGTTGATTACCCGTGATACCGTCATTTTGGAGACGTTTGCTTCTTTAGCTACATCAGATAAAGTTGTCATTTTATTCCTATTCTAAGTACATCTTTCTAAATCTATTTAGATCTTTTTGACTAAAACCAAGCTCTTTTTTGAAGAAGTTATCAAAACTGCCCCAGCCTTTACGAATTGTTTCAGTGATTCCGCGAATTGCTGGGCCTTCTCCTTTGGTCAGGTTCATTTTAGAAACCATTTTTGCAATCTGATTATCATCAGGGTATTGCTTGGCTAATGCAAAATTGTACAGTTCATTCGTCAACAAATAGTCTTGCGCAATCGTATCATCATCTACGCCAAGAGCAGTCAAAATCAGAGCTGACGTCATACCAGTTCTGTCTTTCCCTGCACTACAGTGATAAACCAAGGCATCTTCTTCTGGAAGCTCAATCAGCTCCGCAAAAATCTTGGCAAACATATGCTGGCTATGAGTATTGAGCAAAACTTGTTGATATATTTCACCCAAATAGTTATCACCCATGTCAGGAATATGATGAATGAAACGGTAAAGCTTATTGTCACCCTTGTTTTCCTTACGGTTTTCAGAATAAATATGCGCATCCACGTAACGCACATTAGGCCATTGCCTATCTGGAGCTGCATTTTGCTCATACTTTGAACGTAAATCGATATCAACTGTAATCCGGCGATCAGCTAGCTTTTGCTCATCTTCATCAGATAAAGAGCTAAGCGAATCAGAACGATATATTTTATTCCACTTTACATGTTGACCTTTATCATTCTTATAACCGCCGATATCTCTAAAATTAAGCGGTCCATCTAAAGCAAGTATTCTATCATGCTCCATTTTGCTTACCCTTTCTTTGCAAAAGTATTAATATACGCGTGGTGCTAGTTAAATCGTTCTAGGCAATATGCCATGTTGTAAGCTAATA
>NZ_PCZD01000023.1:0-27368 GCF_002553975.1 Lactobacillus sp. UMNPBX6 | reverse complement strand
CAAGAAAAAGACGGTCAAGCAACTCAAATTAAGAGTTGGATTGATCGTCTTTTGGCATCTGAGGGTTAGTTTTTTCCCAGACACTTTTGATATATTTCTTGAAATTTGGTAAGGGTGCTAGTAAAGTAAAGCTAATAATTTTTTGAATGAGAAAAGGAGAGTCATATGTCTAACTGGGATACCAAATTTGCCAAAAAAGGTTTAACTTTTGATGATGTTTTATTAATTCCGGCAGAAAGTCACGTTTTGCCAAATGAAGTTGATTTAAGCACTAAGCTTGCCGATAATATCAAATTAAATATTCCATTGATCAGTGCCGGCATGGATACTGTCACTGAAGGAGCAATGGCAATTGCGATGGCTCTCCAAGGTGGACTTGGCGTAGTGCACAAGAATATGTCAATTCAAGCCCAAGCAAGTGAAGTTGCTAATGTTAAGAGCGTAGTCGTACCAAGCAATGCTACTAAAGCTGCAGTCGATGATCAAAATAGATTGCTTTGTGCCGCAGCTGTTGGTGTAACTAGTGATACTTTTGAAAGAGCAGAAGCACTTCTTGAAGCTGGTGCCGATGCAATCGTTATTGATACTGCTCATGGTCACTCAGCAGGTGTTTTGCGTAAGATTAAAGAATTCCGTGAACATTTTCCAAAGCAAACTTTAATTGCCGGTAATGTGGCAACTGGGGATGCCACTCGTGCATTGTTCGACGCTGGCGTTGACGTAGTTAAGGTAGGTATTGGACCTGGTTCAATTTGTACTACTAGAATCGTTGCCGGTGTTGGTGTACCACAAATTACTGCTATTTATGATGCTGCTTCAGCTGCACGTGAGTACCACAAGCCAATCATTGCCGATGGTGGTATCAAATATTCTGGGGATGTAGTTAAGGCTTTAGCAGCAGGTGGTAATGCCGTCATGCTCGGTAGTATGATTTCAGGAACAACTGAAGCACCTGGTGATATTTTTGAAGAAAATGGCAAGAAGTTTAAGCGTTACCGTGGTATGGGCTCTGTTGGTGCGATGGCTCAAGCTCATGGTTCAAGTGACCGTTACTTCCAAGGCGGCGTTAACGAAGCTAATAAATTGGTGCCAGAAGGTGTTGAAGCTCGTGTAGAGTACAAGGGCGACGTGAGTGATGTAGTCTTCCAAATTGATGGGGGACTTCGCTCTGGTATGGGTTACTGTGGTGCCGCAAATATTCCTGAGTTGATTGAAAAGGCACAATTTGTTCAAATCACTAATGCAGGTTTGCGTGAATCACATCCACATGATGTCCAAATGACTAAGGCTGCTCCAAATTATAAGTAGAAGAAAAAGGATTAAAAAAAGACTTAATCTAGACATTTGCTGCTAGATTAAGTCTTTTTCGTTTATCTTAAATAATTAAGCAAGTGAGTCCCATGCGGGAAGATCAGTGATTGGGCCTTCAGCTAATTCCTTTTGCTTGTCAGTCAAATACTTCTTGTGAACAACAACTTCGTATACGTAGTCGTTGAACCATTCGTTGTTCATTACGTAGAAGCCCTTGGAACCTGACTTGTCGCCCCATGAGTTTTCAACTTTCCATTGACGAACTTCACCGTTGTCTTCATCAACACCAACTAAAGTCATGGCGTGAGAAACTTCGCCGACACCGGTCTTTAATCTGTCAGCCTTTGACATCTTAAGATCAACGCCGAATAAGTCGTCTAATTTGTAAAGGTTAGTGTCAAGGTAACCAGTCTTGCGGTCCATTTGACGAAGAACATCGTTACCAAACCAAACAGCTTCGCCATCCTTTAATTGGGCAATTGAAGCAGCGGTCAAGTATTCCATTGGCACGTTCAAAAGCTTAATTCTGAGTGAACCAGAAACGTTGTCTTCTGCTGGTAAACCATAAAGCTTGCCATATTCGTGATCTGGAGCGTTAGTTAAAACAACGTAGTCGTCAAAGTCAACGTCGCCCATGTACTTGTGCAAGAATTCAAGTGGAGTTAAGTCTTTTTCTAAGTGATACTTCTTGTCGTCGTCACGGTATTCAAGGTCAAATTTCTTAGGTGGTTCACCTACGGCAATAGCAGTCATTTGGTAAACTTCGCTCAAGAACTTTTCACGGGTCTTTTCGATTTCATCGTCTTTACCATATTGCTTAAGGTGACGAAGAACCAAAGCATCTTTCTTAAGCTTGTCGCCTAATGCAGTCGCAAAGCCAGTAGTATCGTTAGTGTTGAAAGTTTCAGGCATAGCGTATGAAGGAACAACACCGTATTTTTCAACTAATGCAGCAGCCATTTGGAATTGACCACCATCTGCACCAGCAAAGTCTAAATCACTTTTAACTTGGCGAGAATCAAGTGGCATGTCAGCACTGTCCAAAATACGGTTGTAGAACATGTTGGCACGTTCAATCTTGTCCCAGAAGAAGTTGTAAGCTTGTGAGAAAGTAAAATCCTTTGCCTTGTATTTCTTGCCGAATTCATGACGTAAAACGTTTAATGTGGCAAATAACCAGCAACGACCTGAGTGCTTTTGGTTGGTAACATTATCAGTATCAAGTTCAGTTGAAAAAACGCGGGTTAATTCGCTTTGAACGCGGTCATTGTAAGAAGCTTCAAGTACACCGCTACGTTGAGCAGCACGAGCAACGACTTCGTTTTTAGGATTTTTATTAAAATCGGCAGAAAACTTTTCCAGTTCCTGCACAGTTAATTCATGAGCCATTAAAAAAATCTCCTTTTCTCATTTTTAATTTTTTCTTAAATTAAGTCTATTTTAAGCCAAAATAAAAGCGGGTTCAATCATGAACTCGCTTCAGAGAATTATATCCGTAACTTATTAGACCTCTTGCTTAATCTAATAAATTAATCAATATGGATAGAATTGCTATCATCACCAGCATTTTGCTTTGGCAAGATGATAGTCAATACACCATTATCATACTTTGCATGGATCTCACTTGCAACTATATTTGGTAATCTATAGCTTCTTGAAATGCGACCTTCGCTTCTTTCTTTATGAATAATGTTCTTATCCTTGTCACTTGTATCCTTAAATGATTTTCTGCTGCCAGCAACTGTTAAAAGACCATCTTTGTAGTTAACGTTGATGTCCTCTTTGTTCATACCAGGCATATCGATCTTAACGGTATAGTCTTTGTCTGTTTCGGCAACATCTGATTGCATGATGTTTTCAATTTCAGTGTCATCAAAGAAGTTTCTTGGGAAACCAAACCAGTCGTTCATTGCATCCATCATATCATTGCGACGATTCATCATATCGTTTGCCATATTGAAAACTTCCTTTCAATTTTTATTTGCTCTTTAATTCGTAAGGACTCGTTTTTTTCCTTACACTGATTATTGTAGTCAGTTTCAAAATAAATTAAACTATTTAGCACTTGAAAGTATATAGTGCTAATTTATGAATAAAAACTTTAGTAAATCAACGTTTAACACTTGTGGATAACTTTTGTATAATTAAAAAGAAAAATGAATGAACGAATTGATAAGGTGTTAAATCATGGTATATTTTCAAAAAATGACGCCAGAAGGCTATAAACAAATTGAAGATGAAATTGCACGTTTAAAGAAAGATCGTCCTCGCAGAATAAAGATTTTACAAGCTGCGCGAGCTCTAGGCGATTTATCAGAAAATACTGAATATACAGAGGCTAAAAGGGACCTTGGACACTTGCAGAGTCGTCTGCGTTATTTAGGTAAGCAATTAAAGTACGCAGAAATTGTCGAAACTAAGGATGATGGCAAAGTAGATTTGGGTAAGACCGTAGTTCTTAAATTTGATGATGATGAAACAGAAGAATATAAGATCGTCGGACGGATGGAGGCGGATTTGGCCGATGGC
Source organism: Lactobacillus sp. UMNPBX6 (assembly GCF_002553975.1). Taxonomy (NCBI): domain Bacteria; kingdom Bacillati; phylum Bacillota; class Bacilli; order Lactobacillales; family Lactobacillaceae; genus Lactobacillus; species Lactobacillus sp. UMNPBX6. The sequence continues at coordinate 23,528 of NZ_PCZD01000023.1, read as the reverse complement.
AAAATCTCCTTTGATTCACCTTTAGGTCAAGCAATTATGAAGCAAGAGGCAGGTATCGTTGCCACAGTCGAAGCCCCAGCTGGAGAATATAAGGTGACTATTGTAGAAGTGAAGTAAGCGGACGCCCTATCTGTATTTAATAAACTGTATTTTTTTGGTATAATATTGATTTTGTAGGATACAATCCAGAGTAGGAGTGAAAATTTTGAATACGCCAGAATCGAGAGAGGGAAACGTTATCCGCTATGCAGTGTACTTGGTAGGGTATGTTATCGTCTTTGCAGTCGTTAAGCTAGTGACTAGGAAGACGCCATTGCATGTTTGGGATTTGATTTTGTTTTGCCTTGTTGCAGCAATGATTTTATTATTTTATGTTTATCGCTTTAATCGCGAACAACGTTTTTTTGCTCGAGATTTTAAATTACCATGGCTAGGCAGTTTTTCTACGGTAATGTTGCTTACTTTGGCAATCACGGCTACTCGAATTCTTATATCGTATTTACAAGCATATGAAAAGATTCCACATTATGACTTTCAATTGATTTATTTAAAAAATGAATCAGTTGACATGTTTTGGTTTTTGATCTTAGTACAAGGAATTATCTTACCAATTCTGCAAGAATTCCTTGCAACAGGATTTTTGTTTAATTATGCTTTTCGCAGAAGTACTACTCAAGTTGCAGTAACAGGAATCATTGTTTCAGGAATTATTTTTAGTTTGTTAAACTTTCAAAGTTCACTTTTGTTGATTGTGATTGAGATTATCTATGGCGGGCTATTTGCCTGGAGTTATCTTTATACACAAACGCTCTGGATGCCGATTTATTTGGCTATCATTAGTGGCATTTTAACCGTTATCATGGCGTAAAAAATAAACGGATGAGAAAAAATCTCATCCGTTTTTTGTACAAAAAAAGCGGATAGCGTGAATCGAACCCGCATCTACAGCTTGGGAAGCTGTCGTTCTACCATTTAACTATACCCGCGATACTTCTTTATTCTATCATGCTTTTAATTAATAAACCAATTATTTTTGATGTGGCTCTTTTTGTACTTTTAGGTCAATATTGCTGCGATCAACCAAACTGGTAAAGTTTTGAAAAAGCCATCTACGCAGTTCGCCAGGTTCAATGATTAGTGGCATGCGGTTATGAATGGGAGCTATGTCTTTATTAGGAGCGGTAGTAACCATAGAAAAATTATTTTGATCATAAATCCCTGCAATTAATGTGATGGGATTAGCCGTTTTAAAGCGGTAGCGTTCATGATATTTTTTGCCATTAGCTCCTTGGTATGTAGTTTTAGCATATTCAAAAAAATCGCTACTTAAAATTAAACAGCGTTGTCTAGCAAAAGAACGATCCCACATAGAAGGCTTATTTTCATAAAAACGCTCTATTCTGGCGTTAAACATCGGCTTTTTGGAATCTACTGGACTAGGATAGCCCCAGTTTTTATTGACGAGCTGCAATTTATTGTCTTGATAGAGCAAGACTGGCGCAGTTTGATTTGGAAAAATATCTTGTTGCTTTATTTCGATTTTTGGATCGGTTAATGGTAAAGCGAGGTCTTCAGTCAGATATTTTTTTATTTGCATTAAATCGGGTATCCGAAAGTGATTACACATGTCTTGTTTCCTTTCATTGGTGATAGTTTAATCATAGCTTAAATTTTGTTAAAATTAGGTCATTAACATAAGAAATAAAATAAAAAAGCAAAGAGTATAAAATAAAATTAGAAAAGAGTAGAAGTTATGGCAAAAGAAATTTTATTAACCGGTGATCGTCCAACTGGCAAACTTCACATTGGTCACTATATTGGCTCACTTAAAAATAGAGTAAAATTGCAAAATTCTGGCAAGTACGATCCTTATATCATGATTGCTGATACTCAAGCGTTGACAGATAATGCTCGTAACCCAGAAAAGATTCGTAACAGTTTAATTCAAGTAGCATTAGACTACTTAGCTGTAGGCATTGATCCAAGTAAATCAACAATTTATGTTCAATCACAAATTCCAGCTTTGTTTGAATTAACTTCTTACTACATGGACTTAGTAACTGTAGCACGTCTTGAAAGAAACCCAACTGTTAAGACTGAAATTAAGCAAAAGGATTTCAAAGATTCAATCCCAGTTGGCTTCTTAAATTACCCAGTTTCTCAAGCTGCAGATATTACTGCTTTTAAGGCTACTATCGTTCCTGTTGGGGATGACCAAGAACCAATGCTTGAACAAACTCGTGAGATTGTAAGAACCTTTAACCGTGTTTACAACACTGATATTTTGGTTGAACCAAAGGGCTACTTCCCACCAAAGGGTTCTGGTCGTCTTCCAGGTCTTGATGGTAATGCTAAGATGTCTAAATCACTTGGTAACTGCATTTATTTGTCAGATGATGCTAAGACCGTTCAAAAGAAAGTTATGTCAATGTACACCGATCCAAATCATATTCACGTTGAAGATCCAGGTAAGGTTGAAGGTAACACTGTCTTTACTTACCTTGATGTCTTTGATCCAGATAAGGATAAGGTAGCAGAACTTAAGGCAGAATACCAAAAAGGCGGGTTAGGCGATGTTAAAATTAAACGTTACTTAAACAAAGTACTTGAAGCAGAACTTGCACCTATTCGTGAACGCCGTGAAAAGTACGCTCAAGATGAGGATGCAATTTATGAAATGCTTTTAGAAGGTTCAAAGAAGGCAAATACAGTAGCTAATGAAACCTTAGAACAAGTTCGTGATGCTATTGGTTTGAACTACTTTAAGAATAGATAAGAATAAGCAGAGGTAAGTTCATGCACGATCGAATTCCTTGGAAACAATATTTCATGATGCAGGCACTAGTGATAGCTCAGCGCTCCACCTGCAACAGAGCTCTAGTTGGTAGTGTTTTGGTTAAAGATAATCGTATTATTGGCACGGGGTATAATGGATCGGTATCCGGACAACCACATTGTGATGAGGTAGGTCATCAAATGGTAGATGGGCACTGTGTTCGAACTATTCATTCCGAAATGAACGCGATCATCCAATGTGCTAAATTTGGCGTATCAACTGATGATACGGAAATATATGTGACTCATTTCCCTTGTTATAATTGCTGCAAGTCTTTGCTTCAAGCCGGTGTAAAGAAAATCAATTATTACTTTGATTATCGTGATAATCCGTTAGCAATGCAGTTGCTTCATGATTGCGGGGTACTATATGAGCAAATTAAAATCGATCGGAAATATGTGGAAAGCTTGGCTCATAAACTTGAAGAAGATGAAAACTAGATTTATTTGGTTATTTGGCCTGTTAGCCGTCTTTATGACGATGACAGGATTTGTGCAACCTAATATTGAAGATCATGTCCATATTTTAGACAAAGAGACTAAGACTTTAATTAAAGAAAAGAATAATCGTTATTTGCAGACTAAAGAGCAACCGCAAATAGCAGTAATTACAGTAAAGAAACTCAAGAATTTAACACCAAAGGCGTTAAATCATTCTAAACGTACTGTTTTTATTGTGGTAGGTCAAAAAGAAAAGAAGCGCAATGTGCAAATCTTTTCAAGCAAAGACTTACATGGAGCTTTTACTGCTGATACGAGATCGAATATTCTTCGCGCTGAAGTAGATCGACTTCGCAGCCATAATAATGCTACTTTTAACAAAGGTTTGCGGTTCGTTTTTCGGGCCTGTGCAACTAAAGTAGATCAACAATATCAGTATGCTCTTGATAAATATGATTTATCGCAAAGTGAACAGGATAAAATTTCCCATCCCCATCGAGTAGTACTGCCAATTGCATTAGCTTTAGCATTCTTAATTATGGGAATAATATATATGCTTAGAAGATTCGGACATCATAGCTCCAATTTGCACAAATAGGCAACTTGACTTATTTGAATTAAGTCCTTAAACTTTTTGTAGACATAGTAAGTGAAACTGTTAGGTGAGACTCCTACGTGAACACACGCTATCGCCCAGAAACATCCAGAGATGCCAACGGGTTAAATAGGTGTCGTCGACTTAAGGCGAGATCCAGATAGCTAGCATGTGCTTACGTCACGTAGTGTTAAAACTGAACGACGAGTATGACAAAAGCCTTGTTTGGCGTGCAAGTCACCTGCAGAAATAGCAGGTGACTTTTTTGTTTGCTTGTCTATTGAATGAGAGGAACTGAAGAATGTTAAAACCAGCGAGCAAAAAACATTCAAATGTTGATATTCAACGAATTCAACGGATTGCACGTGAATCACGCAGCGAAACGCTAGCAAGATTGCAAGCGAGTGCCGAAGGCCTTTCAACTAAAAAAGCTGATGAAAATAGAAAAGAATATGGCAAAAATGAAATAAGAACTAACACTAACGCTTCTAAATGGAGATTGTTGGGTGAATCCTTGGCGACACCGTTTACTGTAGTGTTGATTATATTGACTTTACTTACTACATTTACTAGTTACATTGTTCCTCACGGAAATAGCGATATTGAAACTGTAATCGTGATGCTACTGATGCTTCTTATTTCGGTAGTGGCGAATTTTATTCAAAAAATACGGATCGCTAAGGTAACTGAAAAATTGCTGAATATGGTGTCAGTTACTACCAATATTCGTCGTGATGGTAAAAATATGGAGCTACCAACTGAGGATGTGGTAGTTGGGGACGTGATCAATCTATCGGCAGGTGATATGATTCCAGCTGATATGAAGCTGCTGACTAGCAAAGATTTATTCTGTTCTTCTAGTTATCTTGATGGTGATTCTGAACCAACTGAAAAAGTAGCTAATGTGACTCTAAAGCCGAGTATGTTAGCTGATTATCTCAATTATCCTAATATTTTATATGAGGGAACTACTATTGTTTCTGGTTCTGGCAGTGGCATTGTGTTCGCGGTAGGAAATAACACTGTTTTTGGTAAAGAGGTCCAGAAGATTTCACGCAAAAAAGTTAAGACGACTCTTTTTGATCGGGAAATGAAGCAACTTGCTAGAATCTTGATAATTGCTACAGCTATCTTATTGCCGCTATTATTCATAATTAATGGCGTAACCAAAGGCGATTGGGGAGAAAGCTTAATATTTGCTCTAGCTGCAGCAGTTAGCCTTACTCCTGAAGTTTTACCAATTATTGTTAATAGCAATCTGACTAAAGGCGCTCTTGAAATGTCTAAGCAAGGCGTAGTAGTTAAGCAGATGAATGCTATTCAAAATTTGGGTTCAACCGATGTTTTTTGTATCGATAAAACAGGTACTCTTACTCAAAATCAAGTGGTGCTAGAGCGACACTATGATTTAGAAATGGAAGAAACGCCGCGCATCTTGAAATTCTCATACTTAAATGCTTATTATCAAACCGGGATGAAGGATTTGATTGATAAAGCAGTAATCGATGCGGCTGGTGATGAATTAGATGTAAACGAGATCCAACGTGATTACAATAAAATAGATGAAATTCCTTTTGACTATAGCAGAAAAAGAATGAGCGTTGTGGTGGTTGATAACGATGAACACCATGGACAACACTTATTAGTAACTAAAGGCGCTGCGGAAGGGATGCTAGATATTTCTAACCAAGTTGAAGTAAATGGCAAAACCGAGAAATTGACTTACGCTTGGCGTGAAAGAATCTTAAACCAAATTAATGAATTAAATGATGACGGTTTGCGTGTTCTATTAGTTGGTTATAAATTGAATCCAGCTCCAGTAGGAGAATTTTCGGCTAAAGATGAAAATGATTTAACCATTATTGGCTATCTAGCATATCTTGATCCACCTAAGGAAAGTACTAAAGAGGCTTTGCAAGATCTAAAGAATGATAATGTAAATGTTAAGATCTTTACCGGCGATAATGAGGCAGTTACAAGAGCGATTGCTCTGCAAGTTGGTTTGAACGTGGATACGGTTTACGATGGTGAACAAATTGAAACAGCAACCACGGAAGAACTAGCAGAAATTGTTGAAAAGTGTAATATCTTTGTTCATTTAACTCCTGAATTGCGCGTTAAGATTATTCAAGCGTTAAAGAAAAATGGACATACAGTAGGCTACATGGGCGATGGCAATAAGGATGCTTTGGCAATGAAAGTTTCCGACGTCACTGTTACTTCTAATAATTCTGTCGATATTATTAAGGAGTCTGCTGATATTGTATTTGAACAAAAGGATCTCCAGTTGCTTGAGCAAATGATTATTACAGGGCGTAAAGTCTTTTCAAATACAATGAAATACATTAAGACGTTTTTGGTAACCAACTTTGGCAGTATTATTGCAATGGTCATTGCTTCACTTACTTTGCCATTTTTACCGTTATTGCCTTTGCAGCTACTTATTTTAAACTTGATTTATAGTCTTAGCTGTTTAGTGATTCCATTTGATAGTGTATCTAGAAACTATGTGAAGAAACCGCAGAAATGGTCAATTAATAAATGGCCTAAGTTCGTACTTAACTTTGGACCGATTCCCGCAATAATCGATTTGATTACTATGGCATTAATGTTTTATGTGATCTGTCCGTACTTGGTAGGAACTGATTTTCATCATTGGGTATTTCAATCGCTGTTTTATTCAGGCTTATTTGTGGAATCCTTGTGGACAAGAGAAATGGTTATCCATGTTTTGCGCGATGAACGTTTCCCATTCATTAAGCAACGTGCCACTCCAGTTGTGATCTTGGTAACTTTTGGCTTGGCTCTTTGGGGCAGCGTCTTGCCATCTTCTAATGTGGCAGCTAGTTTGGGATTAACGCAATTGCCAATCAGCTTTATTTTGGTAGTTGTTGCATTAGAAATAATATATGTTTTATTAACTACGGCAATTAAGCAATTATATTTAAAAAAAGAAAAATTTTAGAGAAAAGGAATTGGTGTTTTAGCCCAATTCCTTTTTTTGCATGTTATTATAGAATAGATATTTTAGACGAATAAAGGAGTATGACTAATTAATGGCTGATAAAGATACTTTTTACATTACAACCCCAATTTACTATCCATCTGGTAGATTAACTATTGGTAATGCTTATACTACAATTGCCGCAGATACTATGGCTCGCTACAAGCGTAGCCAAGGCTATGACACTTTCTTTTTAACTGGTACTGATGAACATGGCTTGAAGATTGAACAAAAGGCCGAAGCTCAAGGAATTAAGCCTCAAGAATTCGTTGATAAGATGGCTGCTTCATATAAGAAGTTATGGAAGAGTCTTGATATTTCTTACGATAAATTCATCAGAACTACTGACGAAGAACACGTTAAGGCTGTCCAAAAGATTTTTGAAAAGCTTTTAAAGAAGGGCGACATTTACTTAGGCGAATACACTGGTTGGTACTCAGTTGAAGACGAAGAATACTTCACTGAATCACAACTTGCCGAAGTTTATAAGGATGACAACGGTAATGTGATTGGTGGTAAGGCTCCAAGTGGTCACGAAGTACGTTTGGTTAAGGAACCTTCATACTTCTTCAAGATGAGCAAGTACGCTGACAGATTGGTTGAATACTACAAGGAACATCCTGAATTTATTTTGCCTCATTCTCGTGAAAAGGAAATGCTTAATAACTTCATTAAGCCAGGCCTTGAAGATCTTTCAGTTACTCGTACCACTGTTAACTGGGGGATTCCTGTCCCAAGCGATCCCAAGCACGTAGTTTATGTTTGGATTGACGCACTTTCTAACTATATTACTGCTTTAGGTTATGGCTCAGACAATGACGAATTGTTTAAGAAATATTGGCCAGCAGATGTTCACCTGGTAGGTAAGGAAATTGTACGTTTCCACACTATCTATTGGCCAATTATGTTGATGGCACTTGATTTGCCACTTCCAAAGCACATTATTGGTCACGGCTGGGTATTGATGAAGAACGGTAAGATGTCTAAGTCTAAAGGTAATGCAGTTTACCCAGAATCACTTACTAGTCGTTATGGTGTTGATCCACTTCGTTACTACTTGATGCGCGCACTTCCATTTGGTGCAGATGGTATTTTCACTCCTGAAGACTTTATCGAAAGAATTAACTATGATTTAGCTAATGACCTTGGTAACTTGCTTAACCGTACAGTTTCAATGATTAATCAATACCAAGATGGTCAAGTTGCACCCGTTCCTGTTGCTCAAGACAAGTTTGGTAAGGATTTACAAGATACAGCTGCTAGTGTGATTGCAGACTACCGTCAACAAATGGATTCACTTCATTTCTCACAAGCTTTAGACAGCATCTGGAAGTTAGTAGCACGCGCTAACAAGTACATCGATGAAACTACTCCTTGGGTATTGAACAAGGAGGGCAAGAAAGATGAATTGTCTCATGTAATGAGTAATTTAGCTGAAAGCTTGCGTTTGATTGCCATTATGATTTATCCAGTAATGACTGAAACTGCACCAAAGATGTTTGAACAACTTGGCTTGAACTGGGATGATGAAGATCAAAAGAATTTAGCCTTTAATGATTTTGGTTGGAATACCAAGGTAATTGAAAAGCCAAAGCCAATCTTCCCAAGACTTAAAGCTGAAGAAGAAGTTAAGTACATCAAGGACGAAATGGCAAAGGCTAAGCCAAAGAAGACTACTAGAAGTGAACAAAAGAAGGGTAATGAAATTACCATTGATGATTTTGACAAGGTAAAGATCCAAGTTGGTCAAATCTTGTCAGTAGAACCAGTTAAGGGCTCAAATAAATTACTCATGTTCAAGCTTGACTTTGGCGATGGTAAAGAACGTCAAATTTTGAGTGGTATTCGCAAGTTTTACCCAGATGCAAGTGAACTTCTTGATAAGAAGGTTTTAGCTGTTACTAACTTGAAGCCACGTAAGATGTTGGGTCACCTTAGCGAAGGTATGCTTTTATCTAGTGAAAAAGATGGTCAAGTTAAATTAGCACTTGTTGGTGATGAACATCCAGTTGGAGCTGAATTAGGCTAATGGAAATTATTGATAACCATACGCACTTAAATGATGAGCCCTTTAGAGGAAAGGAACAGTACTATCTTGAACGTGCCAAAAGTTTGGGTGTAACCAAAGTTATTTGTGCGGGACAAGATCCTGACTTTAATGAACGAGCTGTTGATTTGGCAGAAAAGTTTGATAATGTCTATGCGATGGTGGGATATTGTCCTGATGTGGCCAAAGATTATGATCAAAAAGCCGAAGATAAGCTGATTGAGCAATTGAAAATGCCTAAAGTTGTCGCAATGGGTGAGATCGGTCTTGATTACTATTGGGATGAATCGCCTAGGGATGTACAACGTGAGGTTTTTGCTCGTCAAATCGAAGTGGCACATGATTTAAAAATGCCGGTCGATATTCATACTAGGGATGCATTTCCTGATTGCTACGATATTTTGAAAAATAGCAATTTAGAATATGGTGCCATTTTGCATAGCTTTAATGGTGGGATTGACTGGTTAAACAAGTTTTTAGATTTAAACGTTTACTTCTCATATTCAGGTGTAGTTTCTTTCACCAAGGCTACTGAAGTTCATGAAAGTGCTAAAGCAGCTCCGCTTGATCGAATCCTAGTTGAAACCGATGCACCATATTTAACACCTAAGCCATATCGTGGTCGTCAAAATGAGACTGGCTATGTACGTTATGTTGCAGAGGCAATTGCCAAGTTAAAAGATATTCCACTTGAAAAAGTTGCAGAAGCTACTTATAAAAATACAGTGAGAGTTTATGGTCTTAAATAAAAAGAATTTTGATGCGGTAGTTGTCGTTGAGGGAAAAGACGATACTATTCGTTTAAAACAATTTTTCCCAGGAATTGAGACGGTAGAAACTAATGGTTCTGCTGTTTCAGATAGTGTTTTAGCTCAGTTGAAACAGCTCAGTAAAAATAGACAGATTATTGTTTTTACAGATCCTGACTTTAACGGTGAGCGAATTCGCCGAATTGTAACTAATGCTGTGCCTAATGCTAAGCAGGCTTTTATTACACGTAAAGAAGGTGAACCCCATAAAAAGGGGAGTCTTGGAGTAGAGCATGCTTCAAAAGAAGCACTTGAAAAGGCATTAAGCGATTTACATGAAGTTAGTCCACAAGCAAGTGATTTAACTGAAAGCGAATATCGTAAATTAGGTTTAGCAGGCGGCGCAGGCTCTCGTAAGTTGCGGGAACAAGTTGGCATTAAGCTTAGAGTTGGATATGGTAATTCTAAGCAATTCTATAATCGTTTGCATACCTTTGGTGTTTCACTTGATGAGTTAAAAAATGCGGTAGAAGAGGCGAAAAATGACAAATAATATTCCAATTGGTTCTCCCGTTAGAACACAAGCAATTATTAACCGCTATTTTGTAAAAGCTAAGAAAAACTTGGGTCAAAACTTCTTAATCGACCAAAATGCAATTTTGGGTATTGTTGAAGCTGCAGATATTCATGCGGGTGATCAAGTAATTGAAATTGGTCCTGGTATTGGTTCTTTAACCGAGCAACTTCTACTGGCAGGTGCAAAAGTTTTTGCCTATGAAGTAGACGATAGTTTGCCAGATATTTTGCAAAATGAGCTGCCTAAAAAAATTGGTGATGCTCCTTTAGAAGATCGCTTTAAGTTAATGCTTAAAGATGTGCTTAAGGCTGATTTTAAAGAAGATCTTGCTGGCTTTTTTGACATGAACAAGCCAATCAAGGTAGTTGCTAATTTGCCATATTACATTACTACTCCAATTATTTTTGCTTTAGCTGAGTCAGATTTGCATTTTGCTAGTTTAACTTTAATGATGCAAAAAGAAGTGGCCGAAAGGCTAGAGGCTAAGCCGGGCAGTAAAGAATACGGTCCGTTAACTATTTCTGTTCAAACTGAAATGGATGTCAAAGTGGCATTAGAAGTTAACCATGAATCATTCATGCCGCGTCCTAAGGTCGATTCGAGTGTAGTTGTTTTAACTCCATTGAAGGATAAACCCGAAATTGAGAATCGCAAGCACTTTGTTTGGGTAGTCAAAATGTGCTTTTCACAACGTAGAAAGACGCTGAATAACAATTTGAAAACGTTGATTCCAGACACTGAAAAGCGTGAAGCCTTAATTAAAAAGCTTGGTGTAGATCCACGAGTTAGACCTGAAAATTTAACAATTGAACAATTTATTGAAATAGCTAGAAATATTCCCACTAAGTAGTGTATAATATTGATTTTACTGTTAAAATGTGATAAAATGTCACTAAAGGAGTTGTTGTTTAGTGCCAACATCAATTATCACAATAAAGCATAAGTTGGATTCTCACTTAGGTGATACCTTAACAGTAGTAGCTCAAGCGGGTCGTAAGAAAGTTACTAAGAGACGGGGAATTCTCAGAGAAACATTCCCTGCAGTGTTTGTGGTCGATTTAGACCAACATCAAAATAATTTTAAACATGTTTCTTACAGTTACACTGATTTATTAACTAAGAATATTGCATTAAAGTTTGATGATGAGGCTGAGGAAGCTGAAGCTTAAACACAATTCAAAATTGTCACTAGCATTAAAAAATGTTAGTGCTTTTTTTTGCTCTTTAGAGTATATTTATTAAGTATAAAGCCAAACATTAGAAAGGAAATATCATGAAACGTTCAGAAAGATTGGTTGATATGACCAAGTATTTAATGGAGCGTCCCCATACTCTAATTGCGTTACCATTCTTTGCTAAGCGATACGGTGCAGCTAAATCCTCAATTTCAGAAGATTTAGCCATTTTGAAACACACACTAGCTAATAATCAAGATGGTATTTTGGAAACTGTAGCAGGAGCAGCTGGTGGGGTACGCTATATTCCATTTTTAGGTAAAAATCATGCGGAAGATTATTTATCTGATTTAGCATCAAGAATTGAAGCCCCAAGTCGAATTTTAGCCGGCGGTTTTGTTTATTTATCAGATATATTGGGTGATACGCAAGATTTGCGTAGAATTGGTGAATTGGTTGCCACTCGCTACGCTTATGATGAGATAGATGCCGTAATGACGGTCGAAACTAAAGGAATCGCTTTAGCACAAGCTGTAGCTCGTTACTTGGATGTGCCATTTGTAACAGCTAGAAAACGTTCTAAGGTTACTGAAGGAGCAACGGTTTCTGTTAACTATATCTCATCTTCATTAGCCCGCGTTTCTAAAATGGAATTGCCAACTCGTGCTCTTAAAAAAGGTGCAAAAGTATTAATCGTGGACGACTTTATGAAAGGCGGCGGTACCTTAACTGGGATGGAAGAACTAGTTAAGGAATTTGAAGGCACGATTGCTGGTATTTGTGTTCTTTGTGAAGCTGATTTTGATAAAGAAAAATTAGTCAAAAACTACCTTTCATTAGTAAAAATTAGTAAAATCGATACGGCAAAGAAGCTCATCTTGGCAGAACCAGGCAACTTCTTAAATGAAACTGATTTTGATCGCTTTTAAATGCTATACTAGATCTAAGTTTTAATTATTAAGAGGTTAATTACTAATGGAAAAATATGTAGTTGTTCTTGCCGCAGGCAAGGGTACACGAATGAAGTCAAAGCTGTACAAGGTTTTACACAAAGTTTGTGGTAAAACCATGGTAGAGCACGTAGTTGATGCTGCTAGTGGAATTAATCCTACTGAGATCGTAACTGTAGTAGGTACTGGTGCATGTGAAGTCGAGAAGGTATTAGCAGATAAATCTAAGTTTGCTTTCCAAGAAAAGCAATTGGGTACCGGTGATGCAGTAATGACTGCTAAAGAAGCCTTAGGTGATAAGGAAGGCGCTACTTTAGTAGTTACAGGTGATACCCCATTATTTACTACTGATACTTTTAATGAATTATTCAAATATCACGCAGAAAAGGGCAATGCCGCTACTGTTTTAACTGCAGAAGCTCCAAATCCATTTGGCTACGGCAGAATTATTCGTGATAATCAAGGCAATGTTTTACGAATTGTTGAACAAAAAGATGGTAATCCTGAAGAATTAAAAGTTAAGGAAATTAACACCGGTGTATTTTGCTTTGACAATCAAAAATTGTTTGAAGCTTTAAAGCATGTTGATAACGATAATGCTCAAGGTGAATACTACTTAACTGATGTGCTTGAAATCTTGCGCAACAATGGTGAACGCGTTGGTGCTTACAAGATGCCTGACTTTAGTGAAAGTCTTGGTGTAAATGATCGTGTTGCTTTAGCTCAAGCTACTAAGACCATGCAAAGAAGAATAAATGAAGCTCATATGCGTAACGGGGTTTCATTTGTTGATCCTGATACTGCTTATATTGATGCAGATGTAAAAATTGGTAACGATACTGTGATTGAAGGCAATGTAGTTATCAAGGGTAACACTGAAATTGGTAGCGATTGTTACATTACTAATGGATCAAGAATTATCGATTCTAAGATTGGTAATGGTGTAACTATTACTTCTTCAACTATCGAAGAAGCTGAAATGGATGACAACACTGATATCGGTCCTAACTCTCACCTTCGTCCTAAGGCAATTATTCGCAAGGGTGCTCATATTGGTAACTTTGTCGAAATTAAGAAGGCAGAAATTGGTGAAAACACTAAGGTGGGTCACTTAACTTATGTTGGGGATGCAACCTTGGGTAAAGATATTAACATTGGTTGTGGTACAATCTTCTCTAACTACGATGGTGTCAAGAAGCTCCATACTAATGTTGGTGATCATTCATTTATTGGTGCTGGCTCAACACTTATTGCTCCAATCAATGTTGCTGATCATGCCTTTATTGCTGCCGACTCAACTATTACTAAGGACGTAAACAAGTACGACATGGCGATTGCACGTGGACGTCAAGTTAACAAGCCAGATTACTGGCACAAGCTTCCTCTTTCCAAAGATAAAGATTGGGAATAATTAATAAATAAAGAAGTAACCCTGGTCATTTGAACTAGGGCGCTTTTTTGCTAAGAAAGTATTAAGGCTATAGTATTTATTTGCAAAATTATATAAGAGCCCTACAATAGATTTACAAAGATGTTTTTAATGAGGTAGGTATATATTTATGAAGTTAAGTCATAAGTTAATGATGGTATCAGCAGCTGTTTTGATGGGCGTTAGCCCAGTTGTAGGTATGGCAAATAGTGCTTCTGTTCAAGCTGCACCAATTGCACATGCTAAGGGTGTTCATAATACTTATGGTAAGAATAGTCGCGTTAAGATGACTAAGACCATGAAGTTTGTAGACCGCTATGGTAAGAAGACATCAAAGACTGCAACTAAGGGTGGTCACTACACTATTTGGAATGTAAAGAACATTAACGGTGAAGTTTACTACAGTATCCAAACTGACTTGAAGTACTGGATCCCAGCTGCTGCAACTGAAGGTACAGTAACTTATAAGTCTGGTAAGACTACTTATACTCTTAAGTCTAACGGCAAAAAAGTTGTAACTTCTACTTCAACTGCAAAATCAACTAAGAAAGCAGCTAAAAAGACTACTAAAAAGGTAGTTAAGAAAGCAGCTAAAAAGACTACTAAAAAGGTAGTTAAGAAAGCAACAAAGAAGACTGTTAAAAAGTCAGAATCTAAGAAAGACAGCAAGAAGACTACAACCAAAAAGTCCTCAGCTAAGAAAACGGCTAAAAAGACTACTTCAAAGAAGTCTAGCAAAATTAAGGTAGTTAAGATTTCAATGAAGAAGAAAGCTTATGTTTATGACAACAATGGCAAGCGTGTTAAGAACTATTTAGGCACTAGTTACATTGGTAAAGATGTAACTGTAAAGGGCTTAGGTACTAAGACTATTAAGGGCACTAAATACTACGCTTTAAAGCCAAATCATTATTACGTTAAGGCTTCAGATGTTACTGTTAAGTAACAATGTGGAGTAAAAGATATCTTTTCCTTAAGAAAGGGTATCTTTTTTGTTTCTAAAATTGGCAAAATTTAGATTTGGATTTACAATATATAAATGAATTAGAATTTTAGTTTTAGATATGAGGTAAATTATCGATGAAATTAAGTCATAAGTTAATTATGGTATCAGCAGCTGCATTAATGAGTGTTAGTCCACTTTTAAATACTACACAAAACGTAAATGCTGCGACAGCTTCAACTAAGAAGACTACTACAAAGAAGACTTCAAGCAAGAAAACAACTACAAAGAAGTCTGCTTCTACTAAAAAGACCACTTCAACAAAGAAGTCAACTTCAAAGAAGACTACTAAAAAAGCTGCTTCATCAAAGACAACTACTTCAAAAAAGACTACGTCTAATACTATTAAGTTAACTCACAACGCTTATGTATATGACAAGAATGGTAAGCGTCTTAAGACTTACATGGGTAGCGCTAAATACACTACTATTGCTAAAGGTTTAACTGTAAATTCAAATGGTACTAAGACTATTAAGGGTGTTCTTTACTACAGTCTTGGTGGTGGGGCATACATTAAGGCTGCTAACGTAGATGGTAAAGTTGCAACTAGTTCATCAACTAAAAAGACATCATCAAAGAATACTTCTTCAAATAAGCCTTCTACTGATGAATCAGAAGATAGTACCAGCACTAAGTTAATTCACAATGCTTATGTATACGACGTAAATGGTAAGCGTATCAAGAAGTATGAAGGTAAGTCAAAGCTTACTAAGGGTACAGAAATTGATACTTACGGTACTGTGAATATTAAGGGTAAGAAGTATTACCAACTTGATAAAGAAGGTACTGCTTTCGTTAAGGCTGGTAATGTTGATAGACCAACTACCATTACTTTAAAGAAGAATGCCTACATTTATAACAGTGAAGGTAAGACCAAGAAGAAGCTTGTTAAGAAGGGCAAGACCGTTAAAACCACAGAAGCTAGATACATTGGTACCAAGCTTTACTACAAGATTGGCGATGATCAATTTGTTAAGGCTGCTAATGTAGGCAAGGTTAAGGGCGAAGAACTTGATCCAATTAATGAACCAGATGGTGCAGCAACTGTTGAAGTTCCAGATACTGAAGATGTAAATTCAACTAAGGTAATTACTAAGGGCGTTGTTTCACTTTACGACATTAAAGGTCAAAAATACGCTAATAGAATATTCGATGCTGGTGTAAGTCAACAAGTTTCTGAATTAAGATACATTGCAACTTCAGTAAACTCAACTCCACAATTGTTCTACAAGTTAGCTAGTGGTAGAGGTTACTTAAAGGAGGATGAAGTAACTGTTGATGGTAAGATTTTGAATGCTGTTAACACTCCAGAACAAGCTAAGGCTGATGTTACTGTAGCTACTACTGCTGATAAGGCTAAGTTGACTCAAAGCATCAATGAAGCTGCTAGTGTTAAGGCTTCAGAGATTTACAAGCTTTCAAGCTCAACTGCTAAGGCTGCATACGACAA
The DNA here is from genome assembly GCF_002553975.1 of Lactobacillus sp. UMNPBX6. Classification (NCBI taxonomy): domain Bacteria; kingdom Bacillati; phylum Bacillota; class Bacilli; order Lactobacillales; family Lactobacillaceae; genus Lactobacillus; species Lactobacillus sp. UMNPBX6. The sequence goes on along the minus strand of NZ_PCZD01000023.1, from coordinate 7,273 downwards.
GGCTATTACAGATGGTGCTATAGTAAATAACAATGCTAGTGCAACTATCGGTCAAGTTAACGAAGCAGAAAGTGCTATTACTAGTGCTAAGGCTAAGCTTAACGGTGCTAAGATTGCTGTAGCTAACCTTAACAGCTTGACTCCAGATGAAGTAACTGCAATTGTTAAAGCAGTTGCAAATGCTAATAACGTTCCAGAAAGCGCAATTCAATTCTCAAATAACAACACTACTTTATCAATCGTAACTAACGGTTATACACAATCATTAAACATTAATGACTACGCTGTTCAAAACTCAGCTATTAATCGTTAATTAAGAGAAAAATAAAATAAGACGTAGCGTCAAAAGACGCTATGTCTTATTTTTTTAGGATATTTTCGTTGTACTAGAAAGTACAAGTATATTCTAACTTTTTTAGTGAGGAATAGTTAGTGCTTTTACCGCTTTTTTACTGTTAAAACAAAAAATCTTGTTATAATTAAGGTGTACATGGTTCTTTTTGGAACAACTTTTGCTAAAATAGAGCTGGTTAATTATTTTTACGGAGGAAATTATGTCCTATAAAGACGATATGATGATTTTTGCCCTCAACTCAAACGTGCCATTAGCACAAAAGATTGCTGATCGTGTGGGCGTACCACTTTCAAAGTCAAGTGTTGAACGTTTTAGTGATGGCGAGATTCAAATTAATATTGATGAAACTGTACGTGGTAAAGACGTATACCTCATTCAATCCACCAGTGATCCAGTAAATGACAATTTAATGGAACTTTTGATTATGATTGATGCTGTACGTCGTGCCAGTGCTCGTACAATTAACATTGTGATGCCTTACTATGGTTACGCTCGTCAAGACCGTAAGACTCGTGCACGTGAACCAATTACTGCTAAGCTTGTTGCTGATATGCTTCAAACTGCAGGTGCAAATCGTATTTTGTCACTTGATTTACATGCTCCACAAATTCAAGGTTTCTTTGATATTCCAGTTGATAACTTAATGGGTGCTCCACTTCTTGCTGATTACTTCTTACGTAACAACTTAGAAGAAGGCGCAGTTGTTGTTTCACCTGATCACGGTGGTGTTAACCGTGCTAGAAAGCTTGCTGAATTCTTAGGTTGTCCTATCGCAATCGTTGATAAGCGTCGTCCTAAGGCTAATGTCGCCGAAGTTATGAATATTATTGGTGATGTTAAGGGTAAGCGTGCAATTATCATTGATGACATGATTGATACTGCTGGTACTATTACTTTAGCAGCTCAAGCATTAATTGATGCAGGTGCTACTGAAGTTTATGCTAGTGCAACTCATGCTGTTCTTTCTGGTCCAGCTATCAAGAGATTAAATGCTTCACCAATTAAGAACTTAGTTCTTACTGATTCAATTAATCAACCAGCTGAAAAGAAGCTCGACAAGATGCTTTTAGTATCAGTGGGTCCACTTATGGGGGATGCTATCAAGTACATTCAAGAACATAAGGCACTTAGCCCATTGTTTAATACTAGATATGAAGCAGACAAGAATGAATAATTAAAGATTTAAAAAAAACGACTAGTCGATTGACTAGCCGTTTTTTGTATTAGGTGAAAAACATGGCAAAATACTTATCTTTTGATATTGGCGGCACAAATTTGAAATATGCCTTGATTGATGAAGAAGGAAAAATTTTTGAAAAAGACAGAGTAGAGACGAATACAGAAAGTCTTGCTGCGTTTATGCAGTCAATTTATCAAGTAGCAGATAAATATCGAGGACAGTTTAAGGGAATTGCTGTTTGCGCACCAGGTAAGATTGATACTAAGCACAAAGTTATTTATTTTGGTGGTGCTCTGCCATTTCTTGATGGGCTGAATTTACAAGAAACTTTAGGCAAAAAATATCAGGTACCGGTTAGCGTAGAAAATGATGGTAAAGCTGCGGCTTTAGCAGAGCAATGGCATGGTGAATTACATGATGTAGCTGATGGCGTCGCTATTACTCTAGGAACTGGCGTTGGTGGTGGGATAGTAGTTAATCATCGAGTCGTTCATGGTTGGACATTTCAAGCAGGAGAGCTTAGCTGGATGATTACTAACGCTGGAATAGGCGCCAAAAATATGGCAGCATATACTGGTTATACCTGTTCAGCGGTTAATATGATTAAAAAAATCAATTTAGCGTTAGGTAATGTTTCGAATCTAGATGATGGTGTAGCAGCTTTTAAAGCGATTAATGAAAAAAATTTACGTGCATTGGCAATCTTTCAACGTTATTGTCGCAATGTGGCTATCATGATCATTAATATCCAAACTATCATTAATGCTTCCAAATTTGTAATTGGCGGTGGAATTAGTGCACAACCAGTCTTAATTGAAGAGATTAATAATCAATTGCATAAAATTTTAGAAAATAATCCAATGATTGGTAAGCAAATGATTGCTCCACCCGTAGTAGCCGCAAAGTATGGTAATGATGCCAACTTATATGGGGCTTTATATGCGTTGCTACTTGAATTGAAAGAAAAAAAGCAAACAAAAATGGACTAGTTTTTGGCTAGCCCATTTTATTAATTAAATTTATTCATTTTTAGATAAAGCTTTAGCAATACTTACGCTTGCTGCGGCGATGCTGACGACCATACCAGTCTTGCATCCTGTCTTCACAATATCCTTAATTAAGTCCTTGTTGTCATGAATAAAATCAAATGATAGCTTAGTATAATCCATGCAATAACCATGAATAGTATTCATTAAGTCTTTGACTTGTCTGTAGCCACTTTTTTCGACATGTTCAATCTCGTCTTCGGGATTAATTTGAGTTCTTACGTTTGTATTTAAATCGTCATTATTCATAACAGATACCTCTTTTCTATATAAATCTATTTTACCTCTTACGAGGCTTTCTTAAGTATCTTAATGCTCCATTTTTGACGTATTTTTGGAATTGTTCATAAAGGGGATCAAAAATTTGCGGTTGATCTTCGTCATGTGAAAGCATGGTCTTAGGGAAGAAGAAGCGCTCATCACCTTGGAAAGTACCATTTAATGCTCGAACTAAAGGACTAAGCTGGGATAATTCGATTAAACTGCCATCATCTTGCATGATTTCAATTTGACTATTAGCATTTTTACCTGATGGCTTATAAGCGTCATAAGGCTCGTCAAAAGCAGAATTAGTGGCAGTGTAGTAATCTGGATTGAATCCTGTTTGCTTAATAATATTTCTCAGTTTAGGCAATAGGTTTTTAGTTTCTTCGTCAATTCTTACACTAGCAAAAGGTTTTCTGTATAAGTATCTTTTAGCTAAATCTGATAAAATAGGATCCTGCGCTTCAGTCCACATTAAAAAGTTTGTTTCCATGACGCCATCATCTAAATTAAGATAATCATCAAGAGTCCAATTCCCTTCTAAAAAGCTAGCTAGACTAGAAGTAACTTTTAAATTACCCTTTTCGTAAATATCTTTTGCACGTTCAAGTAAATGCTGTAAAATAACCTCCATGGAACGGCCTACGCGGTGGAAGTAAACTTGTTGGTACATCTGATAGCGAGAGACTATATAATCTTCAACGGCATGCATACCGTTGTTAGTGAAACAAATTCCGTTTTGATAAGGTCTGATAACGCGTAAAATGCGGGATAAATCAAATCGACCATAGTTAACGCCTGTAAAGTATGCATCTCGTTGCAAGTAATCCATTCTGTCCGCATCAGCTTGACTAGAGATCATCTTAACTACTTGTGGATTAGGATAAGTTTTAGCAATTATGCTAGCTACCAATTCAGGAAAATTAGGTGCAACCTGTTTTAAAGCTTTGTTGATTTCAGTATTAGGATCTGTAATGATCTTTTGTCCAATTTTTTCATGATTAGTATTAAATAAATGTTCAAAAGTATGAGAATATGGACCATGGCCAATGTCGTGAAGTAAGCCTGCACATTCAACTAATAAGCGATTATCATCATTCCATAGACCATCACCTGGTGTGATAGAAGGATATTTTTTTGCAAAAATATCACAAATTCTTCTAGTAAGTTCATATACACCTAGATTATGTTCAAACCGGGTATGAGTAGCACCTGGAAAGACGTAGTTAACAGGTCCCAACTGCTTAATTCTGCGCATGCGTTGAAATTCCTTGGACTTAACAACGTCTAGGACAACTTTATCTTCGATATGGATATAACCGTGAACAGGGTCACGGAGCACAACTTCTTGTTTTAATTTTTCACTTTGAAATCTTGCCATAAAAACCACCAAGCTTGATAATTTAATTTTTGGAATTATATACTAAAATAGATTGTAACCACATAAAATTATAGCAAATATCAACCAAGAGTGTTCAATGAAAGGGATGAGGATATGGCAGCAATTACGGTTAATTTGACTAGTAAAATTACACAAGATGATGAAACAGAAACTTTTACTAAAGTAGCCTCAGGCCAGCTAGAAGAAAATAATGGTGTAATTCGTGTATCTTATAAAGAAGAGGGCACCATTCCTGTTAAAATGTTGTTGAAAAAGGATGAACTCATAATTAAGCGCGGGGTAGATAATAACAACTATTCTTTGATGAAATTTGTTCCTGGTGAGAAAGTTAATTGCCGCTATGTTGTTGAAGGACGACAAATGGATATGACTAGTGTGACAAATTTGCTTGAATATAAAGAGCAAGCAAGTTCACATCAACTTCGGCTTGAATATGACCTCTTTAATGGACTATACTTAATAGGTAACTATGCAGTCACGTTGATTTTTACTTAAACGCCTAGTAGAATAGTAAAGATTGTAAAAGAGAGGACGTACAGCTGTGGGATTAGACAAATTTAAAGACAAAAACCGCGATGAATTATCAATGATCGAAGTTGCACGAGCAATTTTGGAAGATAATGGTAAGAGAATGGCATTTGCCGATATCGTTAATGCCGTACAAAAATACTTGAATAAGAGTGACGAAGAAATTCGTGAACGTTTGCCACAATTTTATACTAATATGAATACTGATGGTGAATTTATCTCTATGGGTGAAAATGTATGGGCACTTCGTACTTGGTTCCCATATGAATCAGTTGATGAAGAAGTTAACCACCCAGAAGATGAAGAAGAAGACGATGCACGTAAGCACCATAAGAAGGTTAACGCATTCTTAGCAAGCGCTACTGGTGATGATGATATTATCGATTATGATAATGATGATCCAGAAGACGATGATTTAGACGCTACTGCTGACGATAGCGATGACGATTATGGTGATGATGATTCTGAATACGATGAAGATAATGACGATACAGATGACGTATTGCCAGACGGAATTGAAGGTCAATTATCACAATTAAACGATGATGATGACGACGAAGATAATTAATTTGCTTGACTTAAGAGGAAAAAGCAGATAGTATTTTTGTTGGGCACCCTATGTGCGTTTAGCTCCCTAACAAGGGAGCTTTTTTGTTTAAAGGATAAGTTAAAAAGGAGCAAATAAATGACAAAATATGTTTTCGTAACTGGCGGTGTCGTATCTTCACTTGGTAAGGGTATTACTGCATCAAGTTTAGGTCGACTTCTTAAAAATCGTGGTTTAAAAGTAACCATGCAAAAGTTTGACCCATACATTAACATTGACCCAGGAACAATGAGTCCTTACCAACACGGTGAAGTTTATGTTACCGATGACGGTACAGAGGCTGACCTTGACTTAGGTCACTATGAAAGAATTGTTGATGTTAGAACAAGTAAATATTCTAATGTAACTACTGGTAAGATTTACCAAGAAGTTCTTGAAAAAGAACGTCGCGGTGACTACAACGGTGCTACTGTACAAGTAATTCCACATATTACTGATATGATCAAGAAGAAGATCATGCGTGCAGCTCTTACTACTGATTCAGACGTTATTATTTCTGAAATTGGTGGTACTGTTGGTGATATGGAATCAACTCCATTCATGGAAGCTATTCGTCAAATGCGTCGTGAAGTTGGTGAAGAAAATGTAATGTACATTCACTGTACTTTAGTTCCACTTCTTCACGCAGCTCATGAAATGAAGACTAAGCCAACTCAACACTCAGTTGCTGAACTTCGTAGCATCGGTATTCAACCTAACATGCTTGTTCTTCGTGCTGAACAACCAATTGATCAAGAACACAAAAACAAGATTTCAACTTTTACTGATGTTCCTGTTGATCGAATTATCGAATCCATTGATGCTCCTTCATTATTCGATGTGCCTTTGGCATTTCAAAAGCAAGGTATGGACCAAAAAGTTTGTGATTTCTTACATATTGAAAGTCCAAAGCCAGAAGCAGATATGAAAGCTTGGAAGAAGCTTGATGAACGTGCTAAGAACTTGAAGCACCACACTAAGATTACTTTGGTTGGTAAGTATGTAGAACTTGAAGATGCTTACATCTCAGTAACTGATGCTTTGCAACATGCTGGTTACCTTTACAACACCAAGATTGATGTAGATAAGGTTCAAGCAGAGGATATTACTGACGATAACATTGCTAAGATCATGGAAGGCTCTGATGGCTTAATCGTACCTGGTGGTTTTGGTACTCGTGGTCTTGAAGGTATGATCACTGCTATTAAGTATGCTCGTGAAAATGATATTCCATTCTTGGGTATTTGCTTAGGTATGCAAATGGCTAGTGTAGAATTTGCACGTGACATCTTGAATCTTGAAGATGCTAATACTACTGAAGCAGAACCACATTGTAAGAACAATATTATCGATATCATGGCTGATAAGCGTGATGAAGAAAATATTGGTGGTACCTTGCGTTTAGGTCTTTACCCAGCTGCTCTTAAGAAGGGTACTAAGACTCGTGAAGCTTACGATGATCAAGATGTAATTCAAGAACGTCACCGTCACCGCTTTGAATTTAACAACAAATATCGTGAAGCATTTGAAAAAGCTGGTATGGTATTCTCAGGTGTATCACCAGATAATCATTTGGTTGAAATCATTGAATTGCCAAAGAAGAAGTTCTTTATTGCAGCTCAATACCACCCAGAATTTTTGAGTCGTCCACAACGTCCAGAAGGATTATTTAAATCATTTATCGGTGCAGCTAGTGGACTTCCAGCACAAGAATTTTAATGAAAAACGCCCGAAAATCCCCGTATTTTAATGCGGGGATGGATAGGGCCAAGCTGACCTAGCAGTCAGCTTTTTTTATTCTAAAAATAGAGACATACGTTCGACTTCCCTGTACAATATAAATATCTAATCTACAGAAGTCATGTGGTGATAAGTCAATGTAAATTGTAAATTTTATTTTTAATTAGTTTGT